>JAQVVK010000157.1 GCA_028698975.1 Victivallaceae bacterium | reverse complement strand
ACCTGCGGCTTGTCGCCGGCGCGGAAGTTGGAAACCGACATCAGTTCGTAGCCGATCGGGGCCTTGAAGTGTTCCGGGTCCTTGAGATAAGCGTCAACCAGCTCGGTGTTCTGCTCGTGAACCAGCCGGAAACTGAGTTTCGCACTCATTTTGATGAGGTTCATCAGCTTGAGTTTCTCGTCTTTGGTCACGACCGGGGCGCGCAGCACCACATAGTCGCTGCCGGACGGCGCGATCTCGGCTTCGAATATCTTCTGGTTTTCCAGCCGTTTACGCAGGATCTCAATCGCCACGTCGCGGTAGCGGTTGAATTCGGAATCCATGCGCCGTTTCATGTCTTCGGCACCCGTGCCGGCGTCTTTCTTCAATTCGGCAAGCAAAGCCTCGTCGGGCACCAGCTGGAGCATGAATTCAACCCCGCCGTTGAGGTCAAGCCCCAGACGGATCGAACTCGACGCATGTTTGCGGATCAAACTCAACACGTCGCGGTTGTCACTGATCGGCTCGCGCGTTTTGATGCGCTCGGCCAGCACAATGCCCTGATCGTCGGCGGCCTTGAGCAGTGCCTGCGACTGGTAAAGTTGAGGGTTGGCTTTGATGATCTCCCCGGCGTCTTTCACCAGTTTGACGGCTACGGCATCGTTTTTGTCCTTGAGCATACCGAGAAAGGTCTCGTAATAGTCTTTCGGAAAAAGCGGATGCATAGCGGAAACGAAGACACCCACCACCACCAGGGTGATGACTGTCCTCAGAATCAGCGGTCGATTGTTCATTTGCGAAATTCCTCGCTCCGGCGGTTCAGTTCTTCTTAGCCTGGTCCTTGGCTGCTTCGTCGGGCAGCGCGGCGACGCCGCTCTTGGCGACTTCGATCTTCACGCCTTCGGCGATTTCGACCACCAGCACGTTTTCACGCACTTCGGCGACGTTGCCGTAAATACCGCTTTGCAGCAGCACGCGGGCGCCCTTGACCACCCGGTCGAGCATGGCCTGACGCTCACGAGCCTGCTTCTTCTGCGAGCGGATCATGAAAAACATCATAACACCAAAGACCAGAATAAGCGGCAACATGGTCATAAGTCCAGATCCACCACCCTGCTGGGCCTCCGCAATAAGATTGAGTCCGTTCATTTCGATCATTCTCCTTTTTCCAAGTTTGGTTTTATCGTTTCAGTTCCATCATATTCAACTTCAAGCCCGGTCAGGCGGCATTCTCCGCCATACACCGAGGCAATAAGTTCAAACATCGCGCGGTCGCCTGCCCAAACCGCCGCCAGCGCGTCGGGCACCGCATTGCATTTTGCCAGCTCGCGCAAAACATACAACGCCTCCGGTTCGCTCAAGTGGCCGGCCAGCAGCTCAAACCCGGCGCGCCGATTCCGCAACTCGCGTTTCGCCGCCGCCGCCGCCGTCACGATTCCGGTCAGGCGGGCAAGGCCGGCGTCGATGCTTGGGTCAATGCGCACCGTGTGCGCGGCGTCAAGCACAAACACCCGGTTGCACCAGCCGTTTGCGTCAGTCCTGGGCGCAACTGCCGCTGCGGCCGTGGCGTCAAGCGTCACAAAAGTCGCTCCCGCGCTCAAAACATGGCCGACTTCACCCGGTTTGGCCAGCGCTCCCAGCGCGTATGGCTCGTCATAGCCGGCCGCCAGTGCCGCGAAGACGGCGGCCGTCGCATTGCCGACCACGTCGGTTGAACGCATACCGAAGACCGGCATGGCCTCCCTTGTCGCGCCGCCAAATCCGGAAACGCCAACCCAGCGACGCCCGGCGGGAGATGCCGGGTTCAATGCCGGGAAACACTGCCGCAGCGCGTAGGCGTTGGCCGCGTCGCAAGCTCCGGCGATAACGCATGCGCCATCGGGGAGGGCGGTTTTTTGGCCGCCGAACCCGGATGGCATCTTTTTTTCATAATCAGCCGCGACGATCAGGGTGTTGCCGTTGTCGGCCAGCAAAATGACGGTGTTGCCGGTTTTGCGTACCGAAGAAGTGATCACCCCGTCAAACCGGCTCAAGGTCTCGGCGATCTCGCTATCATTTTTGCGCTGCATACGCAACGCCGTTTCGGCGATTTCGACGATCATGAGCCCCCCGATTCAAGTTCGCATTTCAAATCAATTTAATATAACACCGCTAATCGGATTATCAAGGCGAACGCGGTCACAACGGCAAAAAAAACGCTTTTTATCGTTGTCCGGCTCTGGCTCGACTTGAAAAAATTTGTTTCCGTGATATATTTTCTCTTTTGTCGGATGCGGGGAGTATTGTGTGAAGTTTTCAGTGCCCCGGTCGATGTACACAACCTGTACCATAACGAACATAAGGAGTTCTTAAAATGGCGGTTCCGAAAAGAAAAATGTCGCGCATGAAAAAACGTCAGCGCAAGGCGGCCAACCGTTACGAGGGCGTGCAGGCCAACTTCTGCACCAATTGCTCTGCTCCGGTGGCTCCGCATCGCGTTTGCCCCTCCTGCGGACAATACGGCGGCAAGCAGGTCATCAGCAAGGAAGCGTAATTGCTCCCGAGCGGAAACCGGGCTGAAAAATGAAAATCGCAGTTGACGGCATGGGCGGTGATTACGCCCCCGGCGCGGTGGTCGAAGGTTTGACGATCGCGCTCAATGATTTTCCGACCTACGAATTTGTCTTGGTCGGACATGCTCGCAAACTGGCTTTTTATTTGGAAAAATACGGCATTGCGGACAATCCGCGGGTGCGGGTGGTGCATGCCGAGAGCGTTTGCGAAATGTCTGATCCGTCGGCTATTTCGTTGCGCGCCAAACGTGATTCCTCAATCACGGTCTGTGCCAAATTGCTGAAAGAGCACGAGGTTGACGCCATGATAACGCCGGGGCATACCGGCGCAACGGTGGCGGCGACCAAGGTGTTGGTGCGGACGTTGCCGGGCATTGACCGCCCGGCTCTTGCGGCCAGTCTGCCTTCGCAGGTCGGCCGTTTTCTTTTGATCGACGCGGGAGCCAATCCCGACTGCACGCCGATCAATCTGGCGCAGTTTGCGGTCATGGGCGAGATATACGCGCAGTATTTGTTTAAGGAAGCGCGGCCGCGGGTCGGGTTGTTGAGCGTCGGCGGGGAAGACATCAAAGGCAAGACATTGACCAAAGAAGTCTTTCATCTGCTCGATAAAAGTCCCATGAATTTCGTTGGAAACGTCGAAGCCGACACGGTTTTTGAGGGTTGTGCCGACGTGCTTATCAGTGATGGCTTTGCCGGCAATGTCATGCTTAAGGGCATTGAGGGGCTGGCCAAATCGACGATGGTCTGGCTTAAACGGGTGCTGACCCGCAACGCGTTGCGGGTATTTGGCGCAATGCTGGCAAAAAATGCGTTCCGGGAGCTGCGCGCTTACGGCGACGGCGACGATGTTGGCGGTGCTCCGCTGCTGGGGATCAATGGTATTTGCGTCATTGGTCACGGATCAAGCAGTCCAAAGGCGGTGCGCAACGCGATACGAGTGGCCGGTGAGTGTGTTGAGTTCGGTTTAAACGACAAGATTGTTGCGCGGCTTAACGAGGCGCATTACACGACCTCCGAGCTGGAAGAATATTTTGCCGCTGAGTCGAAAAATTGACCGCCTGAACGCGGTATTTCAGGTAAAAGAAGAAACGGATTTATCATGAGCATCGTGATTGCAGGAACCGGCTCTTACGTGCCGGAGAAGATATTGACCAATGCTGATCTGGAGAAAATGGTCGAAACCTCCGACGAATGGATCCGCACCCGTACCGGTATTGAGGAGCGGCGCATTGCCGAACCCGGGCAGGCGTCGGCCGATCTTGCCTATGAAGCGGGTTGCCGGGCATTGGAAGCGGCCGGGATCACCGGGGCCGATCTTGATACGATAATAGTGGCGACGGTCACGCCAAATCATGTTTTTCCGAGTAACGGCTGTATATTGCAGGCCAAGCTGGGGGCGACCAAGGCGTTTTGCTTCGATGTTGAGGCGGCCTGTTCCGGGTTGCTGTACACGCTTGAGATCGGGCGTGCGTTGTTGAATATGATACCGTCGCGTCGTTACGCGCTGGTGATCGGAGCGGAGAAGCTCTCTTGCATTACGGATTGGAGTGATCGCAACACCTGTGTGCTTTTTGGTGACGGAGCCGGGGCGGTGGTGTTGGAAAAGACTGCGGAAACTGAAGATGGCCGTGGCATTATAGCGACGGACATTCACTCTGACGGAAATTATGCTGAAATATTAAAGATGCCGGCAGGAGGCAGTCGCATTCCGGCGACCGAGCAGACGGTGCGCGATCATTTGCACTTCATCAAGATGGAAGGGCGCGAGACGTTTAAGCTGGCGGTCAATGCGATGGTTTCGGCGGCCAAGACGGTGATGGTGAGTGCGGGAGTGGCGTCGTCGGAAATCGGTGTGGTTATACCGCATCAGGCGAATCTTCGGATTATCAATGCGGTGGCTCAGCGGCTTGATGTGCCGGAAGACCGGCTTTTTGTCAATATAAATAAATACGGCAATACATCGGCGGCCTCGATTGGAATTTGTATGGACGAGGCGATCAGGAGCGGACGGGTCAAACGTGGGGACGTCATGCTGTTGACGACGTTTGGCGGCGGGCTCACATGGGGCGCGGCGCTTATCCGCTATTGATTTACCCCCAAAAGTTGCCACCCTCGGCGTTTGAGCATAGCATTTCCCAAGGTAAATCGATAAACCATTGCTTGCCGACTTCTGCGAGGCGGTTGCCGCCGAGCGCGCAGGGGGCGAGCGAGAGAACCGGCGGGCGAAGCCCCCG
>JAQVVK010000019.1 GCA_028698975.1 Victivallaceae bacterium | reverse complement strand
CTGACCCGGAGTGCGGCGGGGTTGCCGGAGGCGTGCGCGGCGGTGGAAGCCGGGGAATACGAGCTGGCGTCGCCCATACTTCGCGACTGCGCCGACGCGATCGGAGAAGTCACGGGGGAAACCGCGTCGCCGGATATACTCGACAATATTTTTTCGCGTTTCTGCATAGGCAAGTAAACTAATGTATAAACTATGTAAAAAAGCGATGTACAGACTTGTAATATTTGCCCTATATGATTATATTAGTTGATTGAGACGATTGTTCGCGGGCGGTCGCGGGCGGTTTTTCGGAACCGCTTGAGGAAAGTCCGGACTGCATAGAGCGGGGAGTCCTCCTGAAAGAGAGGATGCCGCGGACTATATTCCGCGGAAAGGCCAGTGCCACAGAAAACAAACCGCCGCCGATTCGTCGGCGGTAAGGGTGAAAAGGCGGGGTAAAAGCCCACCGGGCGGGGATGAGAATCCCGGTCGCATGGTAAACCCCTCCCGCAGCAAGACCAAATAGGGGGTGAGCCGTTGCTCGCGGCGTTGAACTCCGGGTTCTGGTCGCATAGACAGATGATCGCCGTTTCGCTTCTGCGAAACACAAAATCCGGCTTATAGCGGATAACCGTCTCATTTATGAGTTATAAGTATGCCGCAACCGGGATAAGAAGATGCCGAAAATTGCAATTTTGAGCGACATTCACGCCAACGCGGATGCGCTTACCGTGGTTTTGCAGAAATGCGCCGATCTTGGCATCGGCGAATTTGTTTCGTTGGGAGACATTGTCGGCTACAATGCCCAGCCGGTCGAGTGTATTGGCATGGTGCGCGACTTGAACTGGCTGGCCATGGTACGCGGCAACCACGACGAGTTCGCCTCAAACACCGATAACGATGTGGTCGGGTTCAACCCCAACGCCCGGGTCGCGGTGCTGTGGACACGCGCCCAGTTGTCGATCGAGGATCGCGCCTGGCTTCACAGTACGCCGATGCGGGCGATGGTGCCCAACTGCAACACCACAATCGTGCATGCCACGCTGGATTCTCCGGACAACTGGGGCTATATTTTTGACATGCATCACGCCACCGACAGTTTCCACTACCAGTTTACCCAGCTTTGCTTCTGCGGTCACTCGCATGTGCCGGTTTCTTTTGAAAAAAGACCGCTGGCCGCCAATGGAGAACGCAGCATCGACGAGTTGACCGATTGGACGTTTGCGGCGGACGAGGGGGAGGACAATTACGATTTCACCATCGCCGACGAGCTGAAAGTTAACATCAAGGCGGGGTACAAATATTTGTTTAATATCGGCAGCATCGGGCAACCGCGCAACCGCGATCCCCGAGCCAGTTTCGCGGTATTGGATACCGAACACCGCACGGTAACCCGCTATCGCCTGCCATACGACGTTGCGGCGGCACAGGCAAAAATCATCGAGGCGGGGCTGCCGGAGAGACTGGCCGCCCGTCTTTCCAACGGATCATAGAAATTCATGAAAAAAATCAGACGCATCCTTGTCATAAAGCCCAGCAGCATGGGCGATATCATACACGTTTTCCCGGCACTGGAGCTTTTGCACCGCGCTTTTCCGAAAGCCGAGCTGGATTTTGTGATTCACCCGGCGTTTGCCGAGTTGCTCAAATACAGCCCGTTTCCGGTGTCGCGCAAAATCATGTTTGAACGCCGCAAACTGGCGCGGCTGAGAAGTTTTTTGCCCGAACTGCTTAAACTGGTACGCAAACTGCGTTTCTACCGCTACGACCTCATCATCGATTTTCAGGGGTTGCTGCGCAGCGGTTTTATCGCCGGGGTGGCCAAGGGCGGGGAAACGGTCGGCTTTGCCAATCCGCGCGAGGGGTCGGCTCGCTTTTTCTACCGGACCAGAATTCCCGCGATCGGGCGGCACGCCGTGGAAAAGAACTTCAATCTGGTGCGTTCGCTTCTGCACTCGCAGGAAAACCTGACGGCGACGCCAATGCCGGCCAACGACAAAGCGTTGAGCAAGCTGGAAATGCGGTTCGGCAAGCTGCCGGAAAAATATATCGTGCTGGCTCCCGGAGCGCGCTGGTCAAGCAAGATCTTTCCGCCGGAGCTTTTCAGCGAGATCATTAGTTTGGTCCATGCCGAAGCCCCTGAGTATGTGTTCTTTACCATCGGCGGCTCCGGCGACCGCGAGCGCGAGGAAACCTTGGCGGGCGACCTCGCTCCCGACGTCAAACTGGTGCGCACTTCCGGCCGGACTTCGCTCAGCGATATGATCGAACTTATCCGTCACTCTAAATTGTTGATCAGCAACGACACGGGGCCGGTGCACTCGGCGGCCGCGCTGGGGCGTGAGATATTCGCATTTTACGGGCCGACCGACCCGGCCAAGACCGGGCCGTACAGCACCAATGCCCATATTTACCAGTACGGCGGCCACTGTCTGAAGTGTCTCTCGCGCCGTTGCCGGGTCAAGAAGAACAGCCTGTCCGCCGCCCCCTGCCACGATCTCGACGCGGCGAAGATCGCCGCCGACATTATTGCCTTCATCAAAGGAGGAGACAAGCCATGCGGAGAAAATCAGTAATATTATCAGTGCTGTTGTTTGCACTGCTGGCCGGTATTCCGGCCGGTGCGCAGCTGGCGATGGGGCTGAAGCTCAATCGCGGCACCTACATGTGCTTCGAGCCGGTTTACATATGCATAACGCTTCGCAACGACACCGGGCGGGCTTTGGTCTTTGGTGACGATCCGCGCATTCAGGGCAAGTTGACGCTCGACATCCGCGACGAGCGCGAGCGGGTCATACCGCTGCGCGACGCAAGCAAGTCTCCCTCGATCAGCAGTTTGGTGCTGCGGCCGGGAGAGACCCGCCCGCTGCTGGTGCTTATAAACAACTTCTACAACGTCGACAAGCCCGGGCTGTACCGGGTGCGCGCCCGGGTGTCGCACCCGATGATGGGCGAAGAATATTATTCGCAGCGCGGCATGTTTCGGGTCGAAAACGGTTATACCTTTTGGAGCCGCACGGTTGGTCTGCCCGACCTTGACGGTGACAATAAAGGCATAAAGCCGGGGCGCAAATACGAGGAGCGCACATACTCGCTGCGCACGCTCAACGACAACTCGGTTAAATTCATCTATCTGGTGGTGGAGGACGATCACAATATTTTCGGCGTCACCCGGGTGGGGCGCGCGCTCGGCCATGAAAAGGTCAGCGTCGAAGTGGATATGCTCAGCCGGGTGCACCTTCTGGTGCCGATGAGTTCGCGGGTCTTCCACTACCTCTCGTTTGGGCTGGACGGCTCCAACACGGTCAATCAATATTGGAAGATCGGAGAGTCGATACCGACGCTTGTCCGCAATCCCAAGAACGGGCTGGTCTCTCTGGTCGGCGGCGATCCTGCCAAATCCGGCATTGACTACGCCGACGAAAACGACCGCAAAATTACGGCGGGGCGGCTCTTCGATCAGTACGAAGAACGCTACAACGAGACGCATCCGCAGCAGGGCGGCAACAAGTCCGGCGGGCCGGTCGATCTCGGCAAGGGCATTTAGGCCGCCGGCGACGGCGGTTGACCGACATGCGGCGCGAGGATTTTCATCCGTCCGAAATACCGGCCAAACCGGGGGTTTACGTTTACCGCGACCGGTTCGGCAAGGTCATCTATGTCGGCAAGGCGCGCAATCTGCGCCGCCGGATGAGTTCCTATTTTCAGCCGGGCCGGGTATCGCGGGCCGACGCCAAACTGCGTTCGCTCATCAACTCGATCGACGACTGGAATTTTGAAGTGGTGCGCACCGAGGATGAAGCACTTATTCTGGAATCCCGCCTCATAAAAAGTTACGCACCCTATTACAATGTATTGATGCGCGACGACAAACGCTATCTGCTCATAAAACTTGATGAAAACGAAAAGTTTCCGACCCTGAAGCTGGCTCGCTTCAAACGAAACGACGGAGCGCGTTATTTTGGCCCGTTTCCGCAGGGCGGCGCGGTCAAGCGCACCTTGGATTTCATGCTGGCCTACTTCGGACTGCGCGCCTGCCCGGATTCCGACCCCGACGAGGACACCCGCAAACGCTGCCTTAAACGGGTGGTCAAAGATTGCTCCGCCCCCTGCGTCGGAGCAGTCACCCCCGAGGAATATCGCGGCCGGGTGGCCGCCGCCGCCGCGGTTCTGGCCGGCGACATTGCCGGCATGGTCGAAAAGGTGCGAGGCGAAATGACCGCCGCCGCCGCCGCCCGGCAGTTTGAAAAAGCCGCCCTGCTGCGCGACGTGGCCACCAATCTGGAGGGCGTTTTCGGCAAACGCAACCGCAGTTTCGAGCACCCCCGCCTCCCCGGAACTCCGCTCACCGGTTGGGCCGGAGTGGAGGCTTTGGGCAAGGCTCTCGGCATGGAAAAGCTGCCGCGCCATATCATCGGGTTTGATATATCCAACATTCTCGGCAAACTGGCGGTGGCCAGTCTGGTCGCATTCTCAGACGGCAAACCCGATCGCGACAATTACCGGAGGTTTCGTATTCGCACCGTGCATCAGAGCGACGACTTCGCCATGATGGCCGAAACCCTGACCCGGCACTTTGGCCGGCTGCTGGCCGAAAACCGGCCGCTGCCCGATCTGGTGATGGTAGACGGCGGCAAGGGCCAGCTGTCCGCCGCGGTGGACGCGCTGGTCGCCGTCGGCTGCCCGCCGCTGCCGGTGATCGGGTTGGCCAAGCGCAACGAGGAGATCTATCTGCCCGGCCGCTCCGACCCGATCGTGCTCGACCGGCACAATCCGGCTCTGCGCATGCTTCAGGCCTTGCGCGACGAGGCGCACCGCTTCGCCATAACCTACCACCGGTCGCTTCGGCTGAAACGCATTGAGGAGTCGCGGCTTGACGAGATCTCCGGGGTCGGCAATGTGCGAAAAATCGAACTTCTGCGCGAATTCGGCAGCGTAAAAAAACTGCGCGAATCCTCTCCGGAGGAAATCGCGCAGCGGATTCCCGGCATCGGGCTTGAAACCGCCGAACGGGTGGTCGACGCCCTGCGTAAAAGGCCGGGTACGGTCAGATTATCAGATTGAGCATCTTTTCGGTGGCCAGGATCGCCGCCGCCACCTGATCGGGGTCCACCCCGGTCGTGACCAGCACCCCGTCCTTGCCCGCCCAGCTGATGGTCGCTTCAACCAGAGCATCGGTTTTGCCGCCCGGCGGTATGCGCACCTGATAATCGAGCAGCTTGGGCATGGCGACCCCCAATTGTTTAAGCGATTTGCGCAACGCCTTGACAAAGGCGTCATAACCGCCGTCGCCGGTGGCGCGGCTCTCGATCGCCCGGCCGTCAAGTTCGACGACCACCCGGGCGCGCGGCGAACCTCCGGCGCAAGTCATCACTTCGTAATCGGTGACCTTTAACCGCGACGCCAGCGGAGTACGCAGCACGTTGGCGATGATAAACGGCAGATCGGAGGGCGCAACGTTCTTTTTGCGATCCCCCAGGCGAATGATCTCCTGAAGCACCTTTTGACGGGTGTCGGGCGAAAGTTCGACGCCGATCCGGTCGAGGTTTTGCTCCAGCGACGCCTTGCCGGAAAGTTTGCCCAGCGCGTAATCGCGCTGGCGGCCGAAACGCTCCGGCAGCAGTAAATTGACGTAAAGCCCGCCTTTTTTATCGCCGTCGGCATGGACGCCGCAAGTCTGGGTAAAGACGTCGGCTCCGACCACCGGGGTATTCCAGCCGCAGCGTTTGCCGGAGATGTTTTGCACCAGTTCGGACGAATGCTGAAGCTCAAGCTCAACCACCCGCATGCGCCGGTCGGTCATATCATTGACCACGACCGCCAGCTGCGCCAGCGGCTGATTGCCGGTGCGTTCTCCCAATCCGTTGATGGTCGTATGCACGCCGCTCACGCCGGCCATGACCGCCGCCAGACTGTTGGCGGTGACCAGACCGTAGTCGTTGTGTCCGTGAAAGTCCAGCCGCATTTCCGGGAAATAACGGCGCACCAGACCGATAAATTCAAAGGTCTCCTGCGGAGTGAGTACGCCGAGGGTGTCGGGCAGCATGATCCGCTCGACCGGCTGATCCGCCAGACGCTTCAGAAATTCGTAGACGTAGCCGAGGTTGTCGCGCATGCCGCGCGACCAGTCTTCAAGGTAGACGTTTACCGACAACCCCTGACTTTTGGCATAGGCGATCTCGGAGAGCGTTTCGTCAAAGTGCTGCTGGGGCGTGCGCCTCAACTGCACCCGGCAATGCTCCTCGGAGCCTTTGGCCAAAAGATTGACCACCCGGCCGCCGATGCCGCGTATCCAATCGACCGACTTCCCGGAATCGATGAATCCGAGGATTTCCATGGCGTCGAGGCTGCCGTGCTGCTCGGCCCATTCAAGAATGGTTTTCACGGCCTCGCGTTCGCCGTCGGAAACCCGGGCCGAACCGAGTTCGAGCCGGTCAACCCTGACCCGGCCGATCAGCAGTTTGGCGATCTCAAGTTTTTCCGACGGGGTAAAAGCCACGCCCGGCGTCTGTTCGCCGTCGCGCAAAGTGGTGTCAAGCACCTCTACATATTCATTTTTACGGTTTTTCATCATGATACGGTATCCTGTTGCAAGCAAAATCGACTGATTAAGGCGAATTGAAGATTACGGGCCGATCCGTCAACGGACGGAGCGACCCCGTGTAATGCCGATCACACTCAGCAAAATACCGTACCTGCGGCTGTATCGGGTCAATAGCATTATGCCGCCTCCGATGGACGGCGGCGGCGGACGATCACCGCCGTGCTCAACGCCCCGCCGCACGCCAGCAGCCATGCCGACAAGTCGGACGGCCGCCGGGTGGATATATTTTCGTGCGCCAGCGGACGGCGCAGCTCGATACCGGTCAAATCGGCTCTGGCGGCGCAAACCGCGTTGCCCTTGCGGTCCATCGCGCAATAACCGGCGCAGACCACGCCGGCCGGCTGTATGTCGCGCAAACTTACGCACAGCTCGCCGTTGTTGATGGAGGCGACGACAACCCCGGCGTTTTGCCGGATCGTGTCATACTGCACGGCGGCAAAGGACGCCGGAGCGACCGCAAACAGCAGTATTGTCAAGAGAGCACTCTTCATTTTCGCCTTCTCCTTCAAAAAACTAAAAGCCATATAAAATAACACTTATGCTCGTAAAAATCAACCGGTTCCAAAGGATTTTTTACGCATTTTAAAAGATTATTGGCCAAAACAGCCGCCCGATGTATTGAAAAAAAAATTATCCGGGATATATTAAAGTCGAAAATATATTTTGATCGTCAATCAACCGCAAGGATTTGCTTTGGAAGACGGCAGTTTATTGTTACAGTTGCTGTTGCTTATTCTCCTGATCGGGATAAATGCATTTTTTGCGTCGTCCGAGGTGGCGTTGATCTCGCTGAAACCGGCCGCGATACGCAAGCTGGCCGAGGAGAGTGTGCGCGGCCGCCGGCTGGCGGTGCTGGTCGGCAATTCCGGGCGTTTTCTCGCCACCGTGCAGATCGGTGTAACTTTTGCCGGGTTCATGGCCAGCGCATTCGCCGCCGAATCGTTTGCCGGGCCGGTCTCCGGATTTCTTGCCGAACACGGGTTTTCGTGGATACACCGCCCCGCGCTCAACGCGGCGGTCATAATTTTGATCACCGCAATATTGTCCTATGTTTCGCTGGTATTCGGCGAACTCGTACCCAAACAGCTTGGCCTCAAATATGCCGAGAAGATCGCCTTGGGGGCTTCGGGCGTCATCAACCTGCTGGCCCGCGTCGCCCTGCCGCTGGTCTGGGTGCTCAACGCCTCGGTCAACTGCGTGCTTAAACTTTTGGGCGTCGACGGCAAACGGCCCCAGGAGGTCACCGAGGAGGAGATCCGCATGATGGTCGACCTCGGCGAGGAGAGCGGCAACATCGAGAGCGACGAGCGGCAGATGATCGAAAACGTTTTCGAGTTCAGCAACACCACCGCCGGCGAAGTGATGACCCACCGCACCGAAATGGTGGCTCTCGACATCGACGCCACCCCGGACGAGGTGGTGCGAACCCTGATGGATTGCGGATTCACCCGGGTGCCGGTCTATCGCGGCAACATCGACGATGTGATCGGCATGCTGCATTTCCGCGAATATTTCACCGCCAAGCTCAACGGCGACGCCGCGCCGGACGTGAGCAAACTGCTTACCCCGGTATATTTCGCGCCGGAGACCATGCGGGCCAATCTCCTGTTTCGCAACATGCAGAGCAAGAAATTCGGCATGGCGGTGATCCTCGACGAATTCGGCGGCACTTCCGGTATCGTGACCATCGAAGACCTGCTTGAGGAGATCGTCGGCAGTCTGTACGACGAATTCGACGATGACGGCGACGAGGCCAAGAAGCTGGCCGACAACATCTGGCTGCTGGACGGAGCCACCCGGCTCGACGAGCTGGCCCGGCTGCTGGATATGCCGGAGGAGCTGCCGGAGGCCGATTACGACACCATCGGCGGATTGATCTTCAGCCGCCTCAACGCGGTGCCGACCGCCGGAGCGCGGGTCGAGCTGCCGGAATTCGGGCTGAAATTTGAAGTGGAGTCAGTGCAGGAGCGGCGGGCCGACAAGATCAAGGTATCCTATACTCCGCCTCCGCCGCCCGAAGACGAGCCGGGCGAGTAATCCGTCGATTATGCAAAAGTCGATTTTTCTATTTAGATGAGGCAACAAGGCCGACGCGTACTTGAGTACGCGAGGCTGAAGTTAACTATATATAAATAAAAAAGCGACTGTAACCCCGTCCTTTTAGTTTTGTTCTTTTCCAGGCCCCATGCCGGGAAATATATATGTGTTATTCAAAAACTTGCAATTTTTGTATTCAATTTTGTGCGACTTACACCCTCTGTTGAGCGTCTTTGGCGTCAACGGCAAACTCGTGTACTTGAGTACACGTCGCTTTTGTTTCCTAAAAGCCATCTCAAAATAGGGTTTTGCATAATCGAGTAATCCTTATCGGCAAAAGAATTCGATCAACGCCTTTTTCAGCCCCCGAAACGGCGGGTAGCGCATCGGAAAATCGATCAGCGCGCTTTGACGCATCACCGGCTTGAAGTGGCAAAAGAGATCAAACGTCCGCCGCCCGTGATAAGCTCCGGTGCCGGAGCGGCCGACGCCGCCGAACGGAAAATCCGGGTTGACAAAGTGCATTACCACGTCGTTGAATACCAATGCCCCGCTTGATGTGCGGCTTTGCAGCTGCTCGGCAATCCCCGACACCCGGCCGCCGAAACAGTACATCGCCAATGGCTTTTCCTGTTTTTCCAGCCGGGCAATCAGCTCCACATAGTCGTCAAAGACCACGACCGGCAGCAGCGGGCCAAAGATTTCACGCTCCATGAGCGGATCGCTCCACTCGACGTTTTCGATCACCGTCGGGGCGATCTTGAGCGCGGCGCGGTCGCATTCAAAACGCCGGTCGCCCATGAGGGCGCACAGCCGTTCAAAATGGTGCGGGTTGACAATGCGCGGATAATCCGGGTTGGCGAGCGGCGCCTTGCCGTAAAACGTCCGGCTGGCCTGATTGATGCGGTCAACCAGCTCGTGGGCGACGGAGCGGTGAGCCAAGATGAAGTCCGGGGCGATGCAGGTCTGGCCGGCGTTGGTGAACTTGCCCCAGGCAATGCGGCGGGCGGCGATATCCAGCTTGGCGTCGGCATCGACAATGCAGGGGTTCTTGCCGCCGAGTTCGAGCGTGACCGGCGTAATGTCGCGGGCGGCGGCGGTCATGCAAAGGCGCGCACCGGCTTCTCCGCCGGTAAAGAAAATATGGTCGAAACGCTCCTCAAGCAACTGCTCGAGCGTCATCTCGTCGCTCACCGCAATCATTTCTTCGGGTGGAAACACCGAGGCGACCAGCCGGGCGATGGCCTGCATCGAACGCGGCGACTGCGGCGAGAGGTTGAGCACCACCCGGTTGCCGGCGGCAAACGCGCCGAGAGCCGGCTCCAGCGCGAGCACCAGCGGGTAGTTCCAGGCGGCGACCACCAGCACCACGCCGAGCGGCTCGGGTATCAGACGGCCGGTCGCCGGAAAGTTGAGCATCGAAACATGAGCGCGGCGCGACGCGGCGAGTTTCGGAAGTTTGCGGCGCAGGAATTTTGCTTCGGCCAAAAGCGGCATATATTCGGTCATGGCGGCTTCGGCGGCGGATTTGCCGAGGTCTTCGGCCAGCGCGGTAAAGAGTTCGGCTTTCGAGGCCTTGAGCCGCATTAAGAACGAATCAAGCCGCAGCCGTCTTTCGGCGACCGAAAGAACGCCGTCGAACCCGCTTTGCCGGAAACGCCGGATCGTATCGCGCAATCCTGTAATCTTATTATCCATAATCCATCCCGTCCTATATTATCCTGTCAGATTGAATATACTGCTTTGCCCATTGTTTTTCAAACACCCGGCAGCATCCGGACTTTTTTTCGTGAAAGTTTTGCTTTTTCCATCTGCAAATGCTATATTGAACAACATAAGCAGTCGGCTATGCAAAACCCTATTTTGAGAGGGCTTCTGGGAAACAAGAACGAAGTGGGTACACGAGTTTGTCGTTGATGCCAAAGACGCTCAAAAGAGGGTGTGATTCGCAAAAAATCGGGTGCTTAAATTGCTGTTTTTGAATAATTACGTATATTTTCCCGGCAAGTTCCGGGAGAAGAACAACCCCCAAAGGAATGAGTTACCGTCGCTTTCTTCATTTATATACGTTAACTTCAGCCTCGCGGACAAGCTTACGCGTCGGCCTTGTTGCCTAATCAAATCTTTAAACTTTTATCTGCGCCGAATGGCGCAAATGAAGTCTAAACCGGAAAAAGCCTTTTGCATAACCGACTAAACAAATTTATCTTCATAAGTTGCTATCAAACCATGAATCTCAAGATGTCAAAAAAAAATTCAGATCAATCCCGAGTCGCTCGCAAAGTTGAGGTTTCAAGCAAAAACATGGCCGCAATGCGGTTTTTAATCTGTGTTGCCGCGGTTTTCCTTTACGCGGTTGGCATCCACGCCGAAACACTGGGCGAACGGCTTAAGCTTGCGCTCCCTGTGTTTATCTATGCCACGCCCGGGATCGAATGCGCCATCTATTACGACAATATAGCCCTCATGACAAATCCAAGTAACTATATATTCGAAACAATATGCAAAAAAGGCATACCTGAATCAAAACGCTGGGTATTTACCCCCTCCGAAAAAGATGTCGGCACCTACCCGCTGACCGTTTCCGTATGGGACGAAGCAGGTAATACTTCGCAAGTAAGTTCGACATTGATCGTCGCGTCCATTCCGCCGGATCGCGCCGCAAAGCCGGTCACCATTCTGCCGGTGGGAGACAGTTTGGCCGGAGGTTCGCTGCTGCCGCAATGCGCCGGTAAAAACGGACTTCCATTAAAAATGATCGGCACGAAAAAAGTTCATGGCAATCTCTGCGAAAATTATCCCGGTTTTTCGTACATAAGAATATGTCGCGGAAACATCAATGACAATATCCGCTTTTTCTCCTATTCCGGCAAGATTCCCCGCTGGGATATGGCTCGCTACTTCAAAGAGACCAATAACGGTGTTGCGCCTGATTTCATCAGCATAATTCTGGGAACCAACGACTCGGCAATCATCCACAAAGACGGGAAACTGTTAAGCACCTCTCTGTTTTATACCAGACAGATGCTCAAGGCTTTTCGACTCGCCGCTCCCGATGCCGAAATCGGGGTGGGGCTGCCGCCGCCCTGCGCTTCAACACAAGATGCGTTCGGCATCTGTTTCAATGGTAATTGACTGTCACGACGTCAATTTAACCTTAATCGGCATATCTATAACGCCGCGATAACCAAGCTGGTCGCCGAAATCAACGACCCCAGGATTACGATAATACCAACCAATCTGAATCTCGACGCTGAAAACAATTTTCCGACCGTTTCAGTGCGCAGAAATGCCAGAAATGAAACCCCGATAACCAAGCAGCGCGATGCGTTTCACCCCAATATTAGCGGTTTCATGCAGATTTCAGACAGTATTTACGCATGGATGGTATGCCGTTTGAACACCCTCGACAAAGTCGTGCCGACAGAAGAAAAAAAACCGTAATGCATACGGCATAACAATTCACCCGCCAAGCAAGGTTGAAAAAGTTGCATCAATGGATCTCTCGTTTCGCCGCAAAGCAGAGAATCCAAAGGCGCGATGGGGCGGACAGGACGCAACAATCTCTTTCACTCCCCGGTTAAAAATAGTTGAATTTTCGCGGGTCGGCGTTATATTACTTGAAACTTAACAGGACAATCATGAGCAATATCAGTAAAACCGGCAAAACCATCGAGCCGCAAAATTCGGAATTTAAGGCAAGTCACCTCTTTATGCTGGCTCTGATGCTGGTCGCCATGCTGGCGGTGATCTCATATTCGCCCAATGACGCCGCCGCCATTTCCGGCGGCATCGATATGCCGCCGACCAACTGGATCGGTTCGCTCGGAGCATATTTCGCGTGGGGGTTGTTTCATCTCTTCGGATTGGCCGCCTATTTTCTGGTCGTTTTCGCCGTACTCCGCAGTCTGCGCGCCATACTGCCCGGCAACCAGAGACCGCTGCTTTCAATGACCGGCGAAGCCCTGCTGCTGGCCGGGCTGGTGATCCTGTTTGGCCTCACCCCCGAAACTTTCGTCGATATAACCGACAAACTCGGTCTGGGCCGGCGCGGTCTGCCGGCTCTGGCTCTTTCCGGCGGCGTGATCGGCCAGGTGCTTTCCGCGCCAGAAATGGCCTCGCTCGGGCTGTCCGACGGAGTGCTCCGCCAGCTCATCGGTGCCGTCGGCGCCATGATCCTCGGCTGGACTCTCGTCTCCGGCGGATTGATCGTCATATACTGCGCCGACTGGCACGCCTTCGCCGCCGCCCTGCTGCGCGGCGCAACGCAGGCAGCGACGGTTTCCGATGACGACGACGATGACGACGCGGCTCCCGAGGTGGAGACGCCCGATCTTCCGGCCGCCAAGGAGGAGGAAGCTCCCGGCGGAATTTTTGCCAACGCCCGCGAAGCGTTGGCCGTACTGCGGGCAAGACACGGGGCAAAGACCGCGCCATCAAGAGTGGCCGAGCCGGAACCCCCGGAGCCGCCTCCGGAGACCGAACCGGCCCCGCCGGTCGCGGCCCAGCCGGAAACCCCGGACGTTTCAGCCAATCCGGCCAATCCTCCGGTTGCCGCCAACGCCGCCAACGCGCAGCGTCTTACGGTGCGCGGCAATACGCTCGATACCACGGTGGTGGCCCGGGGCGAAAAGGCCTCGGCGACCCCGGTTCGTGCGGAATACACCCTGCCTCCGCTCAGCATGTTGAGCAAGGGAAGCGACATCACGGGTGAATCCCCGGAAGCGATCGCTCGCAGCAAAGAGATATTGCAGCACACCCTCGACAGCTTCAAGGTGCCGGGCTATGTGAGCGGATATATTTCCGGCCCCCGCATCACCCGCTACGAGATTTCGCTTGAAGAGGGGGTCAACGTCAAGAAAGTCGAGCAGATCGCCGACAATATCGCCATGGCTCTTTCGGCCAAAACCGTGCGCGTGCTGGCTCCGATACCGGGGCGCAACGTGGTCGGCGTCGAAGTGCCCAACACCCGCGCCGAATCGGTTTTTATGCGGGCGGTGGTCGAAACCGACGCCTGGCGTTCCGGCAAAGCGATGATACCGATCGTACTCGGCAAAGATGTGGCCGGCAAACCGGTGATCCTCGACTTGGCCAAAGCTCCGCATTTGCTGATCGCGGGCGCGACCGGCAGCGGCAAAAGCGTCTGCATGAATACATTGATCGCCAGTCTGCTTTTTAATTTTTCACCGGACGAACTGCGGCTCATCATGGTCGACCCCAAAATCGTCGAATTCGAGGATTACAAGCGTCTGCCCCACCTGATAACGCCGGTGATAAACGAGTCGCGCAAAGTGCCGATCGCCCTGCGCTGGGCCGTCACCGAAATGGACAAGCGTTACCGCATTCTGGCCCGCGCCGGGGTCAAGAAGCTGGCCGAATACAACGCCCGTCCGCTCGGCGGCGAACCGGTCATCGACGAAGACGGCAACGCGCTGCCGGATCGTATGCCGATACTGATCGTCATCATCGACGAACTGGCCGAGCTGATGATGACCGACGACCGCAAGGACGTCGAGACCTACATCTGCCGCATTGCCCAGCTGGGTCGCGCCGCCGGAGTTCACATCGTGGTGGCCACCCAAAGGCCGTCGACGCAGATCGTCACCGGCGTGATCAAGGCGAATTTGCCGACCCGGATCGCGTTCCGGGTCGGGCAGATGGTGGACAGCCGGGTGATTCTCGACACCAACGGCGCGGAGAAACTTCTGGGCATGGGCGACATGCTTTACATGGCCCCGGGCGGCATGGAGCTGGAGCGGGTGCAGGGCGCGTTGATCGCCGACGCCGACATCAGAAATGTGGTGAAGTTCGTTTCCGACCAGCGCGAACAGTCGTTTAACAGCGATGTGGTGGCCGACACCGCCGACGTCGATGACGGAGATGATGACGAGGCCGATCCGGAGATCGAAAACTATGATGACCAAGACCGGGCCGACATCGCCCCGTTGATGAAAAAATACCTCCGCCCCGGCGACGACGACATCACCCGCCGGTCGCTGGAAATAGTGATGCTCGACCACAAGGTCAGCACCAGTTATCTGCAACGCCGCTTGAAGATCGGCTACAACCGGGCGGCCGAGATCGTCGAACTTCTGGAAGAGCGCGGCATTGTCGGGCCGCCGTCCGGCAGCGGCAACAAGCGCGAAATATTGATCTTCGACGAGCTGGGTATCGAGTAAGCTCCTTCCCCTACGGGCGGGGATCGGCCAGACCGTAAACCGCCCCGTCGCCCAGCATGGCGGCGATTTCCAGCAGGCGGTTGTACTTGGCGACCCGGTCGGTGCGCGACATCGAGCCGGTCTTGATCTGTCCGGCGTTGACCGCCACCGCCAAATCCGCGATAAAGGTGTCGGCGGTCTCTCCAGAACGGTGGCTTATCACCGCCGCAAATCCCGACCGGCGCGCAAGATCGACCGCGTCAAGGGTTTCGGTCAGCGTGCCGATCTGGTTGAGTTTGACCAAAATGGCGTTGCCCGCCCGCTCCGCGACACCCCGGCGCAGATACTTGACATTGGTCACAAAGAGGTCGTCACCGACCAGCTGGCAGCGCGATCCCAGCCGGGCGGTAAGCTCGGTCCAGCCCGACCAGTCGCTTTCGGCGAGGCCGTCCTCGATCGAGTCGATCGGGTATTTCGAAATAAGCTGGGCCAGGTATTCGATCTGTTCGCCGGTGGAGAAAACCCGGCCGCCCGCCCCCTCAAACCGCCGGTAGTCGTAAACCCCGCCGAGATAAAATTCGCTGGCGGCGCAGTCAAGCCCGATACGCACGTCGTCGCCCGGATAATAGCCGGCCAGCTCGACCGCCCGCAGGATCGACTCCAACGCCTCGTCGGCTCCGCCATTGAACTTCGGGGCGAAACCGCCCTCGTCACCCACGGCTCCGGAAAGGTTTTTGTCGCGCAAAATCCGGCGCAAGGCGTGAAATATCTCCGCCCCCATGCGCGCCGCCTCGGCAAAATCCGGCGCGCCCACCGGCCGGATCATGAATTCCTGAAATGCGATGGGCGCGTCGGAGTGCGAACCCCCGTTGACAATGTTCATCATCGGCACCGGCAGAACTCTGGCGTTGACCCCGCCCAGATACCGGAAAAGCGGCATACCCAATGCGTTGGCGGCTGCCCGGGCGGCCGCCAGCGACACCGCAAGGATGGCGTTGGCACCGAGCTTGGATTTGTTGTGAGTGCCGTCAAGCGCGATCATGGCGTGGTCGATGCCGATCTGATCGCAGGCGCACATACCGATCAATTCCGGAGAAATTTTTTCATTGACGTTGGCGACCGCTTTCATCACGCCCTTGCCGCAGTAACGCTTGGGGTCATTGTCACGCAGTTCGATCGCCTCGTTTTCGCCGGTCGACGCGCCGGACGGCACCGCGGCGACGCCGCAGACGCCGTTGTCAAGCCTGACCTCGGCCGAAACCGTCGGATTGCCTCTGGAATCAAGGATTTCGCGGGCCGAAACACGTTGTATTTTTGCCATGATAAACTCCTCCTGCGCGGTTGATGGTGTGCCAATACACCAATAATGCGCCGCGACAAAAAATCAAGTCATGATGAAATTTAGTACGAAACGCTTGATAAAAAGTCCGAAGGGGGATATATTCTTCACATGGTCATGAAATTACGGAGCGAAATGTGATAGAAATCGCCGAAGAATCCGCCCGCCGCATCGAACGGGTCCTGCCGGTCGGCATCATCGGATGCGACGACGACCCCGCCGAAGTGCGCGAACACATCGACGAACTGGTCGAGCTGGTACGCAACCTTGATGTGGTGCCGCTGGAGCCGGTTTTGGTGCGTATCGAGCGGGTCGCTCCGCAATATTACGTCGGCTCCGGCAAAGCCGCCGAGATCGTACAACTGGCCAGAGAATGCGACGCCGAGTGTCTGGTGTTTGACACGCCGCTTTCGCCGTCGCAGCAGCGCAACTGGGCGAAACTCTCCAAATTGGGCGTGATCGACCGCGAGGAAGTCATTTTGGACATCTTCGCCGACCGCGCTTCGACCCGCGAAGCGACGCTTCAGGTCGAACTCGCCCGGTTGCAATACATGTTGCCGAGGTTGACCGGCGCGTGGACCCATCTCTCAAGACAGCGCGGCGGCGGAGCCACCAACCGGGGACAGGGCGAAGCGCAGATCGAGACCGACCGGCGGCTGCTGCGCGGACGCATTCAAAAATTGCGCGACGAACTTGCCACGGTGCGCCGTCAGCGCAACACGCAACGCAAGGCCCGCCACCGCAACGCGATCCCTCACGGGGCGATCGTCGGCTATACCAACGTGGGCAAATCGTCGCTGCTTAAATCCTTATCCGGGGCGGAGGTGCTGGTAAAAGACCAGTTGTTCGCCACGCTCGACCCCACGACCCGGCGGGTCGATCCGGGCGGCGGCGGCGGCGAAGTGCTGCTCACCGACACGGTTGGATTCGTACGCAAACTGCCGCATTCGCTGGTCGAAGCATTCAAATCCACGCTGGAGGAGGCGGTGGAGGCCGATTTTTTGCTTCTTGTGCTTGATCTGTCAAGTCCGCAGTTGGATTCCGAGTGGGAAACCACCCTGCAGGTGCTGAAAGAACTCGGAGCCGATGAGAAAGATATTCACATTATCTTCAACAAAATCGACCTGGTCGACCGCGACAACGAGTTGTTGAAGCTGGCCATGGTCGAAGAGCAATTTCCGCACGCGCTCTATGTTTCGACCCGCACCGGCGAGGGAATGGAGGAGCTTCGAGAGCTTCTGCGCTCCATCGCGGGAGCCGAACACCGCCTGACCCGGGTGGTGCTCCCCCCGTCGCGCCACGATCTGGCCGCGCTGGTTCACGCCGAGGGGCAGATCTATGAGGAAACCTACCGGGACAGCGGCGAACTGGAGTTGCTTTTCGCCATCGGCCCGGAATTGCGCCATAAATTTCAGGAATATATATTATGAAAAAATTGTCGCTCGTTTTGGCCGCCATACTGTTTTCGGCGGCGGTTTTCTCCGCCGAATCGCCGTGGGAAGCGTGGAAAAACGGCTACAACGCCTACCGCGAGGGCGAGCGTCTCAAGCTCAAGGGCGATGACGAAGCCGCCGTGCGCCAGTTTGCCGCCGCCCGTAAATATTATGTTTCGGTGCAGACCATGCGGCCAGATTGGAACCAGAAGATCATCGCCGGGCGCATTGCCGATTGCGACCGCGCCATCAGCAGCGTCACCGGCAAAACCGCCGCACCCGCCCCGGCTCAACCGCAGCCCGTTCAACCGGCCGCGTCGCCCTCCGGCACCGCCGCCGTTTCGCGCCCGGTCGCCGACAGCGGCGAGGCGGCCAAACTGCGAAGCGAAGTCGCCCTGCTGCGCGAGGAGCTGGCCGCCCGCACCCGCAAACTTCATGCCAACGCCGAGGTAGTCAACAGTTTGCTGGAAGATCAGAAGTTGATGCGCGGCAAATATGCACTTTTGGAGAAACGCTATAAACAGCTTCAGACCGAGGCCGCCGCCCCCGATCAGAAAAACGACGAACTCAAAAATGCTTTGATCGAGGCCAAACTCAACCTCGAATTGGCCGAAAAACGGTGTGACATCGCCGAGGATAAACTCAAAAAAGCGGCAGGCGGTCTGGAGAACTTTGAGTTCTTCCGCAAAAAGGCCGCCGCCGAATTGCTCAGTGCGCAAAACCGCATGAAACTTCTGCAAAGCGAGCGGGATTCTTTTGCCGAAGCGTTGAGCAAGGCCGCCGAAAAGAATGCCGCCGCGGTGCAGTCCGCCGCCGAGCGCGACAAGTTGATCGCAACTCAGGCCAAACAGCTTGCCGCCAGCCGCGAGGAGCTTAAAAAACTCAATGCGCAGCTTGACGAAGCCATCAGCACCGGCGCGGCCGGAGGCAAACTGCAAAAGACCCTGACCGACGACAACACCAAACTGCGAAGCGAAGTCGCCAAACTGCGCGAAGCCTTGGAGAAAGCCGGGCAAGACGCCGCCGACCGCCTCCCGACCGAGAAACTTATGGCCGAGGAGTTGACCGAGCTGACCTCCAAACTCAAAACCGCCGTCGCCGAGCGCGACAAGCTCAAAAAGGAGTTGGCTGAAACCGGGCGCGCCACCGAGCGCGACCGCGCCGCGCTGGCCGCCGCCACCCTTGAAACCCGCAATCTTCGCGAGCATGGCGCGCAACTTGACGCCGAGCTGAAATCTTTTGCCGGAAAGAATGCCGAGTTGACCCGCAAACTGGCCGCCTTCACCTCCGCCGATCTGGTCAGCGCCAAGAGTGCGGCCGACCGGGAAAGCAAACTCGCAACCGAGATCGCCAAACTCACAACCGCGCTCAAAGAGGAGAAGCAGGCATCGGTCAACGCCGCGGAAACCGTTAAGAAGCTCCGGGAGGAGATGGCGGAGCTTGCCAAGCTGGAAAAATTC
>JAQVVK010000156.1 GCA_028698975.1 Victivallaceae bacterium | reverse complement strand
AGAAGCTGTCGAAAGAATCGACGGCGACCTGATTTCCGGCTCGATAGACGGTATCGTCGTGCCGGGACGCGCCTGCAATGCGACCTTGATGCTTCACAACCCCGGCAAGGAGCCGATAACATTTGAATTCATATTCATGGCGGCTCCCGGGATCTCGGATAATCCGGTGGCTCCGGTCAAGGTCAATCCCGGCCGTACGAAGCGGCTTTCGCTTGCCGTAAAGACGGCGGTGGATTTTGCGCTGCCGACCGGAGGATTTGACGGCGCGGATAATTTCCGCGTGCTGTATGACATCAAGGAATCCGGCTGGCGCGGCGAAATATCGCTGCCGCTTTACAGCATTGCCACGATCGCTCCGACCGGCGGATTTTCGGCCAAGCCGCAGTTTGTGCTCGACCGTCAGTCGCAGCAGACTTCGCTGGTCGGCTATAACCCGGCGGAGGATCATATGCGCTGGCAGGGGCCGGAAGATTTGAGCGCCAAAGTTTATATGGCGCGCCGCGACAGCGTATTGTGCTTCAAAATCGTGGTCACCGACGACATTCATGTGCAGCAGACCGGCGGAAACGAGATGTGGAACGGCGACTCCATCGAGTTGACTCTGGAAGAACCGGGGCGTAAAGGCGGCTGGGTTTTCGGAGCTTCGCTGCTCAACGGCAAATCCGATTTCTGGTGCTGGTACACCGCCAACGACGTTTCGCCGTCGGAAGCGGCCAAATCGATGAAAGGCCACATTACCAGAAAAGGCAATGATACCATCTATTATTTCACGATACCGCTTAAGACTTTCGGCTGGCGCACCGCGCGGCTTGCCAGCGGCATTCGCGTGCAGCTTCAGATCAATGACAACGACGGCGGCGGCCGTGAGGGCTGGATGCGTCTTGACTCCGGCTCCAAGGCCTCGACCGACAAGCCGTGCGTGGTCTTTCTGCCGTGATACGCTTGTGGAATAAGAGGCAAATGGTATTGGCAGAGTTCATTTAAGAATAAATACGGGAGGGGTGGAGGATATGTTTTCTGTTTCAAAATTTCTTGGCGCAATGGCGTTTTGCCTGTTTGCCGCGCCGTTGATGCTGTGCGGCGGCACAACCGAAAAGACCACGGATTTTTATCGGTTCAACCAAAATGACGAGGAGTGGCATCTGTGGCAGAAAGACATTGCCGATATGACCTCCGAAAATCGGCGTGCGCCGCTTGTGATAACCTTTAAGAAGGCCGGTCGCGTCGCGATCTCCGAGCGTGAACGGGCGCGCAAAGGCGTTCCCGACGCGGTGCGCATGGTGATCGAGTGCGAACTGGTCAAGGGAGAGGCCGAGGTCACGGTTTTCCCTTTGGGGTGCTCCGCGACGGAGGTGAACGGCTTCTCGCGTAAGCTGAAAAAGGGGTTCAACCGTGTCGAGATCGACTTCGGCCGGGTGCTGCCCGCCGACTCGGTCATCAACAGCGTCGAATTCAAGTCGGAGCAGCCCGGCACCGTGATCGTGCTCAAGCGCGGCAGTCTGGTGCGCCGGGTCGAACGGCTTGCCGGTGTGGATGTCGGGGTGGAAACCAATTCTCCGGTGCATCACGTTTCTCCGGCCGATGTAAAGGAGAAGCTCAGGCTCAAACTCACCAACCGTGCTTCCGAGGCGGTCAAGGCCGAGTTCCGGGCGAAAATCGTTTCGTTTTTCGGAAACGGTTTTGAAATGAAAACCCGGGTCGCCATTGAGCCGGGCGAATCAATGCTGCTGCCGGTGGCGGACGATCTGCCCGAAAAAGGGTTGTATCTGGTCAATTATGAACTGAGTGCCGACGGCGAAAAGAGTGTTTCCGGCGAAACCCGTTTTGTGGTGTTTGACCCGGTTGGCGTGACCGCCGGTCGCGGGCGCGGGTTTTTGTTTGGCTCACACACCCACGCACAGCTTACGCCGTTTGGCGAACGCGACCTCGAATTTTACAGTGCCGCGCTGATCGGCGTGAAAATATTGCGCCTTGACGTGGCTTGGGCCGTGGTCGAGTCGCAGGAGGGGGTGTTTGACTTCAGCCATTATGATGAATGGCTGGCCGGATTTGACAAGTATCATCTTGAAGCCGAGTGCCTGATGGGGCTTGCCCCAAAATGGGCGGAAGACCCCAACTGGGTGTTGGCCGATCCCACCCGCGGCAAACCCGGCAATCTGTTGCCGCGCGACGAACCATGGAGCCGTTTTTTGAACCGTTTTGCCAGCCGTTACAAAGGCAAGGTACGCTTTTACGAGCTGTATAATGAGCCGGATCTTTGTGAATTCGGCAATTTCTCGGCCAAGGACTTCATTCGCTCCTACAATGCCGGGGCCGCCGCTCTGCATGCCGCCAACCCGGAAGCCAAGGTGATGGCCGGTTTTGCCACAATACGCACAACGGTCGACCCCAAGACCAATTTCTATCCGGAAGCGGTCGCCAAAACGCTGCCGTCGTCTGATCTGCTCGGACTGCATGAGCACGGCGGCATTGACAGTTACAGCGAAAAGATTGACGGTCAATGGCTGCCGATCATGCGCAAGGCGGGCGCGGTGAGGCCGATTTACTCCACTGAAACCAGCACCGATATGACGATTGGAGAGAGTGCGCAGGCGGCGAGCGTTTTCCAAAAACTGCTTTTTGCGTGGAGTCGCGGCGCGATCGCCTACAACTGGTTCAAGATACGCAACGACGAGTACAAGCCCAATGCGCTCAGTGATTTCGGCATGTTGAGCCGTGATTTTTATCCCAAGGCGGTCTACGCGGCCTACAATGAACTTATCCGGGTTTATTCCGGGGCGGAATATGTGCGCGAACTTCCGAGGGATGGCATGCGGCTGCTGCTTTTCAAGCGTGACGGCCGCCGGCTGCTGGCCGGGTGGAGCCACGAGGCGTCGCCGACTGGCACGGTATTGCTTAAAACCGACGCACGTCAGGCGTTTAAGATCGATCTGATGGGCAACCGCTCCGAAGTGCCGGTGAAAAACGGCATGGTGCTTTTTGCTCCCGGCAAGTACCCGGCCACGCTCGAACTTGACCGCGGCGAAGAGCTATCCGTATTGCCCGGTGAACTTATAAGCGGCTCCGTCAACGGTATCGCGGTGCCGGGGGCGGAAAGCGACGTTTTGCTTGAATTGTTCAATCCCTCCGCGGAGAAGTTGACCTTTGGGTTTGACTTCGTCACCGCCGCCGGATTGACGGTCAAACCGGCGGCGCCGGTTTCCGTGTTGCCCGGCGAACGCAAAAAGATCGAATTCAAGGTGCAGGTGGCCGCCGACTTTGTGCTTCCCCGCATGTCGCCGGGGGCGCAGGACACCTTTCGGGTGCTTTACCGCATTGCGGAGACTGATTGGCGGGGCGAACTGGTCATGCCGGTCAACAGCATCGCAAAAAAAGCGCCGATCGGGGAATTTTCCGCCGAACCGCAGTTTGTCCTTGATCGTCAGGAGCAGCAGACGACGATAGTCGGTTTCAACCCGGCCGAAGACGATCTGCGCTGGAAAGGCCCGGCCGATCTGAGCGGCAAAGTCTATCTGGCTATAAAGGACGATGCGCTCAATGTGCGTGTATCCGTAACCGATGATATTCACTCGGTGTACGATCCGGGCGAACTCATGTGGCAGGGCGATTCGGTGCAGATCGATTTTGCCGTGCCTCATCAGCGCGGCCGCTGGGGATTTGGAGCCACGCTTTATGACGGCAAATCCCGGGTCTGGTGCTGGGAGAGCGCAAATGACTTCGACCGCGCGGCGGCGGCCCGGGCGGTTACGGCAAAGATCGAGCGTCGCGGCGACCAAACCGAGTATTTTATGAGTTTTCCGCTTAAAATGCTGGGGCTTTCGCTTGCACAGGCGGCCAAAGGGATTAAATTAAATGTGCAGATAAACGACAACGACGGCAATTCCCGCGAGGGTTGGCTGGTAATAGACGGCGTGCTTTGGGATGACCGGGGATACCCGAGTCTGGTTTTCTTGCCGGAGACATCGAAATAAACTCCGGTGCGATGATGATTTAATTGCCGCTTGGCGGCAGGAGATTATGATGGGTCATATCGATATTTGCGACGGAAAGATCATGGTTGACGGCAATCCGGTGCAGTTGATTTCCGGAGCCATGCATTACTTTCGGATTCACCCCGGCCTTTGGGATGACCGCCTTGACAAGGCGGTCGCATTTGGGTTGAATACGCTGGAGACATATATCCCGTGGAATTTGCATGAACCGCATCGCGGTGAATTTGTTTTCTCCGGCATTTGCGACCTTGACCGGTTTATCGACAAGGTGCAGAGTCGCGGGTTGAAGATGATCCTGCGTCCGGGGCCGTATATTTGCGCCGAGTGGGACAACGGCGGATTCCCCGCGTGGCTGTCGGCGGTGCCGGGGCTGGAGTTGCGTCGTATGAACCGCCCCTATCTTGAGGCGTTGACGGGTTATTTTGACCATCTGCTGCCGTTGTTGCGCCGCCGGCTGTACACCAACGGCGGGCCGGTCATCATGATGCAGATCGAAAACGAATACGGTTCTTACTGCCACGACAAGGATTATCTGCACTACATACGCGACTTGTATCTGTCGCATGGTATCGACGTGCCGCTTTTCACCGCCGACGGGGCGGACAATCTGTGCATCAATGGCGGGACGATACCGGAGGCGACGATGGCGTTGAATTTCGGCTCCGATTCGCGGGGCGCGTGGCGTATCGGGCGCGGGGTCCGGCCGGACGGGCCGGATTGCTGTATGGAGTTCTGGAACGGCTGGTTTGACCACTGGGGCGAGAAGCATCACACCCGCTGTGCCGGTTCCGACGAGGGCGGAGCCGCGCATG
>JAQVVK010000155.1 GCA_028698975.1 Victivallaceae bacterium | reverse complement strand
CTGCTGGGCTTTTCGCAAAGAACCCAGCACCTGCTGGCGCATCTGCTCCCGGCTCAGGAGTTCGCCAAAAAGCCGGGTGGCATGTTTCAGCACATTCTTCCGCAACTCCGGCTGCGTCTTGGTCTTGCGCTCGTAGGCGATGCCGAAATCCCCCCACAATTCACCGTCCACAAAGATCGGCGCCACATAGATGGAGCGGGTCGTGGATTTCTGAAAAAAGTCGGTCCACGACCGCAGCGTTTCGTCCGCCCCCGGAGCGTTGACATCGTCAAGCAACACCGCCTGACGTTCGAGAAATAGCCGAAACCAATGCTCGTCCGGGTCAAAATGCCAGTCTTTGACTACCGAGAAGAATTTCGAACCGTTGTCGGAATATTCAAAATAATGGTCTGCCGTGTGCGCCTTGGTATCAAACTTCATAATGAAAAGCCGCGACGCCTCCATATAGGAGCATATTTCCATACTGACCGTCTGCATGCCGGTCATCAGATCGGGTTCGAGAAAAAACGTCTCCAGACACCGGTTTAGCACATTTTCCTGCTGGATACGCTCGGTCTGCTCGCTGATGTCGGTATAACTCTTCACAAAAAACACCGTCTCGCCCGTCGCGTCCGCAATCGGATTGGCCCGAATAACAAAACAGCGGTTTCCGATCATGGTGGCATGTTTTACCGGAGCTTGGGTACGGTATGCTTCGGTCAAAATACAGGTTTCATCCATGGCGGAGGTGCAGTTCAGCGGGCATTTCATAAATTTAACTGGGTATCCACTTTGTACAACCTATCTCGACAGGTTGTGTTTTTTGATTTCTTTGTATGTCGCAGGGGTAGTCGCCACAGCATACTGCATCAATCGGAGAAACAGTTTGCCTCTTGAGGCCGATTTTCTGCGGTTAAAACGAAACATAAACTCATTCAGATAGTCTTGTAAGTGCTCGTGGCTGACGGAGCCCTGAAGCGTACCAAGGATCCAACGCTTCAACAGACTTATCACCAAATGACAACGCGATAAGCGGCATTCTTCCAAATCCTCTTCGTCTTTTTCAATTGTGTGCATATATCCATAATCTGGTAAAGAACGATAAGATTGAAGACCATCGGTAATCACGTTACTCCCTGGAGCGACCATTTTAAACAGAGCAGCTCGTAAATCTTGTGCTGAAAAACTTTGAACACATTCCATACGAATTCTGCCGATGCCTTTGCCATCCTTTTCTGCGGCAACAACAACGATTGTTTTGCCTTGCGCTCCTCGACCTCGTTTCCCCGTCTTTATTCCGCCGATATAGGTTTCATCGAATTCAATTTCGCCGTTCAGTTTATCCCTATCTGGACGAATCATTACTCGACGCAATTTATGAAGGATAAGCCATGCGGTCTCATAACTGCCAAGTCCCAATGTTCGTTGCAATCCCAATGCGCTTGCTCCGTTTTTCTCAGAACAAATGTACCACATTGCACGAAACCATGTAATAAGCTCAAGGTGGCTTTTCTCAAAAACCGTTCCCTGTAACAAATATTGCTGATGACGGCAGTATGAACATAAAATACGCCCATTGTTCATTGCCCATGATTGATTTTTCCCGCATCGAGGGCAAATAAAACCATCAGGCCAGCGCATTTTAGCCAAATACTCACGGCAAGCCTCATCGGTAGAGAATTTCTTCTCAAATTCATTCACGGTTTTAGGGTAATCTTCCATGAAGGCATAATCTACACCTTGTGGCTGGTTGTGTCAAGTGGATACCCAGTTAAATTTATGACACTGCTTGCCTTTTTGAATACATGGAATCTGAAGCAGCTCAAGGAAGGCTTTATTGGCCGAGATGAAGCACCCGTTACGGTCAAGCAACTCCAACGGGATGTCGATACCGTTTAAGAGCATATCGGTTTCGAGCTTTTTATTTTCCTGGTCTTCGATAATCACGTTGCAACTCCTCCAAGGAAAATTATAATCCGATCAACCGCAAGGATCGCCGAATTCATTTTTCTGCATCGTTCTTGTATTATAGCATCTATAAAATAAAATTCAAGTTCAAAAAACACGATCGAAAATAAAATCGGCATTATATGCCACCCGGCTGGCGTTCAAGCCGCAAGCCACTGACACTCATGGTTGCCTCTCCCCAAAATCAGCACATGATTATTTGCCGGAAACATGACCGGGCGCGACGCCGGATGGAATGTTTTTTCACTGCCGTCAAAAAGTGCCCGGCGGGGTTGAATTTTTATTATACGCGGGCTATATTAATAAATAAGTTGTGCTTTTAAACGGAATACAGGAGATCAAAAAATGTCGGGTCACAGCAAATGGGCAAACATCAAGCATAAGAAAGAGGCGGCCGACAAGGTCAAAGGCAAGGCTTTTTCACGTATCGGCAAGGAAATCATGGTCGCGGCCAAGGTCGGCGGCGGCGATGCCGATGCCAACCCGCGTCTGCGCTCTGCTCTGCTGGCGGCCAAAGCGGCCAATATGCCCAACGCCAACATCGACCGCGCCATAAAGAAAGGCTGCGGCGAACTCGGCGATGTCGTGTTCGAAGAAATCGTGTACGAAGGCTATGCCGCCGGCGGCGTGGCTGTGATCGTCGATTGCCTGACCGATAACCGCAACCGCTCGATCAGCGACGTGCGTATGGCGTTTGACCGCAACAACGGCAACATGGCCGGCTCCGGCGCGGTGGCGCGCATGTTCAAGCGTCAGGCGCATTTCACTCTCTCCGGCGAATGGGCCGATGAGGAAAAACTTATGGACATCGTGCTTGACGCCGGTGCCAACGATCTTACCGTCGAAGACGGCGAAGCCGAAATCTGGGCCGACCCGGAATTCTTCGAGCCGATGCTTAATCTGTTTGAAAGCAAGGGCATCAAGACCGATTCCGCCGAATTGGTGCGCAAGCCGGAGATGACCACTCAGGTCACCGACGCTTCGATCGCCCGTCAGGTAATGCGTCTGGTCGACCGTCTTGAAGAGCTTGACGACGTGCAGTCGGTAACCGCCAACTACGAGATCGCCGACGAGATCGCCGATCAGCTCGATGAAGAGTAACCGTTTCATCGATCTGGTCAAGGAATTTCCCGCCCCGAAACTGGAATCGGTAAAGATCCCGGTCGGGGCGTGGCGCAACGGGCTTGTCGTGCGTATGCCCAACCATCTGGGCGACGCGGTTATGGCTCTGCCGGCTCTCCGGCAGCTCAAATCGCTGCTGCCGGATTTTTGCGCGCTTTTTGTGATCGCACCCTCCGCGCAACGCCAGCTTTATGAGGCGCTGTCGGAGGTCGATTGTTTTTTGCCGCTGTCACGCCCCCACAAAGTCTGGAGCTTTCAGGAGCTTAACAATCTGCGCGGTATGCGCCCGGGGATCGGGGTTCTCTTCAACAACTCGCTGCGCGATGCCGTCATGATGCGGGTCGCCGGGGTAAAGCAGCTTTACGGTGCGGCTGCCCGCGGACGCTCAATATTTTTGTCGCATGCGTTCAATCTGCCGCCGCGCCCCGGCAAGGGCGAATTGGCTCGTATCCATCAGACGGCCAAATGCTTGGCGATTGTCGAGGCACTGGGGGCGAAGCGCGAAGACGCAAAAATGCCGAAATTCAAGATAACCCCGCCCGTTGACGAAATTCGTTCGCGTATAACCGCCATTGCCGCCCACCCCTCCCTCTTGACCATCGCGCCGGGAGCGGCGTTCGGCTCGGCCAAACGCTGGCCGGCGGAGTATTTCCGCGCTACCGCCGAGTATTGGTTGAGTCACGGCGGCGCGGTTGCCGCGGTCGGCGGCAAAGCCGAATTCGGGATTGCGGCGGAGGCTCTGCGCGGTCTGCCCACCAGCCGCACGTTTAATCTGGCCGGAGATACCGATCTGGCCGAATTGATGCACATTTTGCACAGCAGTCGAGCCGTGGTGGCCAACGACTCCGGTGTGATGCATCTGGCGGCGGCCATCGGCACGCCGGGTGTGGCGATTTTTGGATCGACCGACTATACGGCGACCGGCCCGGTGTCAAACCGCTGGGCGATGCTCTACGAAAAAGACAAGTGTTCGCCGTGTTACGAGCACATGTGTCCATCTGGGGCATTCTGTTCCGGGATAATGCGTATAACTCCGGAAATGGTGATCGGCGCGCTGGTTGACTTGACCGGCTGCAAATAGCCGGTCGAATTGGCCGACCGGAAGTGACGTTGAGTGGAGAACGCGTGGATTTCTCCGGTTAAATTCCAATCATCGGGTGAAAAAATGGATATGCAAAACTTCAACATCGCAGAACTTTCGCTTGAGCGGTTGGTTGAGCTGATCGAATACCACAATCGCCGTTACTGGGAGCTTGGCGAACCCGAAATCCCCGACGCCCGTTATGACGAACTCATGGTCGCGCTCAAAAATCTCGCTCCGGATCATCCGCTGCTCAATCAGGTTTACGCTCCACAGGTTTCCGGTTCCGGCAAGATTCACCACGACACGCCCATGCTTTCGCTCGACAAAGCCTATTCGCTGGCCGAAGTCATGGAGTGGGCAAAGAAATTCGCCCGCACCCCCGACGAACCCCTGCTCGTCGAGCCGAAATACGACGGTATCAGCGCCGGTTATGACGGGCGCATACTCTCCACCCGCGGCGACGGCGAGTGGGGCGAGGACATCACCGACAAGCTTGCTTTAATCGAACTCGAAGCTCCCGGCTACACCGGCCCGCTCGACCGGCCCGCCCGCGGCGAGCTGGTGATCCGCGACGACGATTTCGCCAATCTGTATTCACGCATTGTAAAAAAGGGCGGCGGCCATTACAAAAATTCACGCAACGCCGTCGCCGGATTGATG
>JAQVVK010000018.1 GCA_028698975.1 Victivallaceae bacterium | reverse complement strand
GCAGGGTGCGGGAGAACAAACTTGATTACGCTCCGGGCGAACCCATGACCTTTGTGCTTGAAGTCAAAAACAACGGTCAAAAGAACACGCGGCCCTACTTTATATGCTGGAAACGCACCGGAGACGACGGCCGCGTCGCCGAGGGCAAACAGGACATTGCGCTTGGACCGGCGGTAATAACCACGTCGCTTGACCGCCCCGGATTTGTGCGGATTTACGCCACCATTCAGGACGAGGTCGGCAGCCCGGTCAAAAACGGTGCCGGAGCCATCTTTTTCGATGGCGGAGCCGGGGTGGAGATCGACAAGCTCGACAGCTTGCCGGAGCCGGACGATTTCGATCTTTTCTGGGAGAAACAAAAAGCCCGGCTTGCCGCCGTACCGCTCCGGAGCGAGGTAAACAAGGTCAGAGAGACCGGCGACGGCGCGATCTATGCGGTCAAAATCGATTGCGCCGGACCGCGCCCGGTCACCGGTTATCTGACCGTGCCGGCCAATGCCGGAGCGCAGTCGCTGCCGGCCTCGGTGCAGTACTTTGGCTACACCACCAACCCGCAGAATATGCCGGGAATCGCCGCCGGCAAGCTGGTGTTTTACGTCAATGCACACGGTTTTGAGCTCGGACGCGACGAGGCCTATTACCGTCAATTCGCCCAATCGATCAACACCAACGGCCGGGGATACGCTTTTGATTCGGAGCAAAACAAAAATCCGGAAACCGCCTACTTCAACGGCATGGCATTGCGGCTGATGCGTTCGCTCGAATACATCAAGACCCGGCCGGAGTGGAACCGGCGCGATCTTACCGTTTCCGGCGGCAGTCAGGGCGGACTTCAGACCATCTGGGCGGCCGGGCTGGATCCGGACGTCACCGCCGCCAACCCCGACATCCCGTGGTGCTGCGATCTGGGCGGCGTCACCCGCGGCCGTTTGACCGGCGGCTGGCGTATCCCGTATGTCCGGGGGCTTGATTACTACGACCCGGTGAACTTCGCCAAACGCATTAAATGTCCGGTCACGGTCGGTCGGGCCGGGCTGGGCGATTATGTCTGCCCGCCGTCGGGCGTGGCGACTTTCTACAACAACCTCAAGTGCCCCAAACGGATCAACTGGTTCCAGGGGTCGACTCACGGCTTTGTGCCGCCGGAGCCGCGTCAAATATTCACGCGTGAAAGCAAATAGCGCAATAATTAATCAGGAGAGATCCCCCCGATGAGTACTGTAACAAGAAATATTATTGTGACGCTGGTGCTGGCGGTATTCGGCACGGCGTTCATTTGGTGGATGAATTCGGAATTTGTGGCAGGCGGGCTGGTGCGCAACCTCTTTTGCGCCGTGCCCGATCTCGATCGCGCCATGGGCGACGTTGCGCCGGGTTCGCCGCAAAGTCTGGCCGCGCAGGACGCGTTGTTCGGCCAGATATCGATGCTGATCTTCAGCGCGGTGACGGTGCTGCAGTTTTTCGCATTCGGCACGGCATGGATGGTGCTGGTTGCCATCAAGCGAAGCGGCGACGCTCCGTCGCTCAAATTGAAACGGCTGGAAAATGCCGACATCTTTTTTGACGTGCCGCTGTATGTCGGTTTGTTCGGTACGGTTTCGGCATTTCTGGTGATGAGTTTCTCGCCGCAGAGCAGCCGCATTATCGCCTATTCGTCAACCCTGATCGGTATTATCTTCGGGTTGGTGTTGCGGGTGGTGCTGCTTTTCCCGTTGCGGCAGAAGTTGTTGCGACTTGCGGCTCAAAATAAGGATAAAACCAAGTGAACCGGTCGATTCTGATCGTCATTTGCGACTTTCTGGTCTCGTCGATGCTCTGCATGATGACCGGCATGGCTCCGGGCAGCACCGGAGTCGTCGGCAGCCGGGGAGGCGGCGCACCCGGTTTCGGGCTGGATGCCGCCACCACGCTCACGCTGGTCAACGAGCTGCATAACCGGGAAGCCCTACTTGAGCAGTTGCGCTCACGGCTGGCCGCCGCCCAGAAGAAAACGGCCGATCCCGGCCGGGCGGAGCTTATGGACAAGGTCGCCGGCGAACTGGCGACCACCCGCACCCGCGCCGCCGAGCTCGAACGGGTGCTCTCGGCCAAGCGGGCCACTACCGGCGAACTTACCCCGGCTCAGCTTAAACAGCAGTTGCAGGAGGAGAAACTCCGCTATACCACCACTCAAATCCGGCTCGATGACGCGCGCGCCCTGCTCGACGACTCCGAAAGCAGCCGCAAGCGAATTTCCGGGCGGCTTGACGAGCTGCGCGGCGAATACATGGCCGCCAGCCGCCGGCTTGACCAGATCAATACACGGCTTGCCTCCACCCAAAAAACGCTTTCGGAGCGCGAATATACGCTTAAAAGTGTCGGGGCCGAGCTGGACAAGGCCAAGTCTGAACTCGATTTGCGCGAACGTGCGCTGGCCGAAGCGCGTCGGATCTCCGGCGCCGAGCGCAACCGTGCCGAGGGCATGGAGCGCGATATTTCATTTCTGCGCGGCAAATTGAGTGTGGTCGAGCGCGATCTTGCCGAATCGCGAGACCGCATCGATGTTTACAAACGCGAAGCCACCGCCCGCGAAATCGAGCGCAACGAGGCGCGCCGCCAGCTTACCGACACCAAGGTCATGCTTAAAGACGCGGTCGGCGAGTTGTCGAAAGTCCGGGGCGAGCTGGTCAAGACCAAGGTGGAGATCACCGACGTCAAAGTCAGCGCGGCGCGTTCGGAGGAGAAACTTGCCGCCGCCCGCGAACAGCTCCGCTTTGACATTTTCGAGCGTTACGCCGCCGCCGCGCTGAAACTCAATATCGAAGTGATCGAAAACGGACTCATCTTCGATCATAAGGCGACGACCGAGTTTTGTCTGCCGCTGGTCGAACTCGACGGACGGCCGGTGGTGATCGGAGATTTCCACATGATGGCCGGCGACGCCGACACCCCGCTTTCATTCAAGCAAGTGAAGTCGCTCAACTACGCGCTGAGGCTGCCCGAAGGAGCTTCGGCCGTGACCCGCATCAAGGAAAAAATGATGCTGTTTGCCGACGAGCCGCGCATGGCCGCGTTGGAGGCGGCTACGGTGCCGGATCGCAAGCCGCTGCCGACCATAAGCCGCGAAGAACTGCTCAAACGGGGGGTCGGCGACCTGTTTCTGTTTAAGAGCAGCTCGTTCGGGCGCGAATCGGCGCAGCTTGACGGACGGTGTTCGATTGATTTTGCCAACGGCGGCAAATATCTTTTTATCCGAAACGGCAGCCGGGGCGGCACCGAGCTGCGCGCTGAAACCGGCGACAGCGTGGTGACCAAGGAGGGGCGGTTTGTCGGGGTGGTTATCGGGGTTGAGTCCGAAAACATGGGCCGCCGTCAGACGGCGCGCTGCTATGTGGTCGGCGACAAGTTCAAGTGGGACGATCAGTTGTCCATCCCGCTGGCCAAGCCGATGCGTCAGCCCTACTACGACGAATTCACCTCCGGCGTCCGCCGCAACCTTGACCGGATCGCCCGGTGATGCGGTAGCACGATGGGGGATGTTGCAGACAACCATAGAGCCTGCCGCGACGACGGAGCCGATGAGCGCACTCTCATCTTCGGCGGAGAATCCGACGAACATGTTTCGCCGGATGAATTGCGCCGGGGGCTGGACATACCCGACGGCAGCCGGATACAGGAGTACCGCAGCATATCTACGATCGGGGTCGGCGGTATCGGCGCAGTTTTTTCGGCCCGCGAACCGGGGCTTAACCGGGAAGTCGCGCTGAAGATCTTGAGGCCGCAGTACCGGGGCCAGCCCGACCGGGTGCGCGATTTCATCCGCGAAGCGCGCACCACAGCTCAGATCGATCACCCCAACATTGTGCCGGTGCATAAGTTGGGGGTGTTCGACGACGTCGGGCTTTACTTCACGATGAAGAAGGTGGACGGCGAAACCCTGCGCATGGTGCTCAAGAATCTGGAAAGTGACAAACGCGGCTACCGGCGCAATTATTCGCTGCGCCGTCTGTTGGAAATATACATCGGTATCTGCAACGGGGTGGCGTTTGCCCATCGTCACGGAATCCTGCATTGCGACCTGAAGCCGGGCAATATAATGGTCGGAGATTACGGCGAGGTCATGGTCATGGATTGGGGCATGGCGCGTTACCGCGAGGAACTCGACCAGGCCAAATCCCCCGACAACAAGATGCACCTTGATCTTGAGCGCGAACTTCGCAACCGGGTCGGCAAAGGCAATCCCAACGAGGTGGGCGGCACCACCGCATTCATGCCGCCGGAGGTGTTGACCGGCCGTTGCCCGACGCCCGACGCCCGTTGCGATATTTACAGCCTTGGAGCCATTCTTTACACGATATTGACTTGGAAGACCAGTCCGTTTGAGGCGGCCGGCGGCGATCAGGCTTTGACGGTGCGTTTGGCGGCGTCGGGTTCGTTCAAGCCGCCCGGCAAGTCGGCTCCGCGCAGCCGTCAGGTGCCGCGCGAACTGGAGGCGATCGTCATGAAGGCGATGGCCCGCGCCCCGGAGAAACGTTATCAGACGGTCGGCGCGCTGCTGGAAGACATCAGAGCCTATCTTGACGGTCAACCGGTGGCGGCTTATTCGCCCAGTCGCCTATACCGGTTGGGCAAACTGATCCGGCGTCGGCCGCTGATCCCGTCGGTATTGGCGGCGGCGTTGTTGACTTGGGGGGGATTTGTCGGCACCGATCTGGTCACGCGCTCGATCCAAACCCGTTCGCTGGGCGGTCTGGCCGAGACAAACTATTTGGAGGGCCGCAAAAGTCAGGCGGCCGCGCAACGGCTTTACCGCGAGTTGGAGTCCATGCAGGCCGAGGGGGTGGATGCGATCGGGACCCAGCGCATACAGCGTGATTTTCTGAACGAACTTGACAGTATGAATTCGAGTTACGGTTCGGCTCTGGAATTTATTGCGCGGCTCGGTGAAAACGGCAGACCGAATCCGAAGTATGAAAAAATGGCGGCGGATATCTTTAGCTGGATTCTGGATTTTTATACCGACACCCGCGATTATCCGGGGTTGAAGGATACGCTGCGCAATGTCAACATTCGCTGGCGTTCGGTTTTTGAAGCGGCCCGCAACGCCGATCCGGTGCTGGCGGGCAAGGTCGACCGGCTCAAATCCGGAATGGGGTTTCTGCGGTTGAGCGACGTGCCGGATCGCTCGTGGAAGATGAAAATAGCCGATGCGTCCGGCCACCCGGTCAATCCGGGACGCGAAAACGCCGATGGCGAAGCGGTGACGCTCACGCCGGGCGACGACACCTTTGCTTTGCCGATGGGGATTTACAATATTTCGATCGCTTCGGAAAACAACAACGGGTTTACGTTTCCGGCTCTTGTGCCGCTGTCCGAGGTGGAAACAATTTCGCTTAAGCTGCCGGAAAGCCGGCCGCCGGATACGGTTTTTGTGCCGGGCGGCTGGTTTCTTCACGATTACACGGTGGGGCGTCATGGGGCGAACCGGGGAAGCCGGCCGGGCTTCCTGATCGGGGCGCACGAGGTGACAATCGGTGAATATCTGGGGTTTTGGAAGCAGCTGCCGCCGGAGATGCGCAAACATTTCACGGCCATTTCGACGGTTGGCACCGATGGCGAGCAGGCCATGCCGGTCTGGAATGAAGCCGGAGAGCTGCGAACGCCGTTCCGCGAGGATTTGCCGGTGACCGGGATCACCCTCGAAGCGGCAAACTCCTACGCAAATTGGCTGGGACAAAAGTACGGGTTGATCGGGCGGCTGCCCGACGCGGTAGAGTGGGAAAAGGCGGCGCGCGGTATCGACGGGAGGCTGTATCCATGGGGAAATATTTACCGCGAGGGAGCCGCGTTGCTGGCGGACGACCCGGCGGTCAAACTTTATCCGGCCGGAAGCGTGCCGGGCAACCGGCCTCAGGATCGCTCGATTTACGGTTGTTACGACATGTCCGGCAATGTGCGGGAGTTTTTGCGGCCGCAGGCCGACGGCGGTTTGCTCTATGCGGTGGCCGGCGGATCGTTTCTGTCGGGGCGTAATTCGGCGCGGTGCAACGAGATAAATTATATCGGCGGAGCTGCCGACGATGTCGGGTTCCGCTGCATGTTTGAACTCGGCAAAAAAGCGGAAGCCGACTTGGAAAAATCGCTTTGACCGGCTATATTTAACCGGAGTTGTTTGATGATCGCTTAAAGCATTTGCATGGCATGGCATGGCATGGATTGTTTGCCTTGGCAATACCGCTTTTAACGGTTTTCGCAGCTTATTGGAAGGAATAAAAAATGTTGGACGGCATCAAAAAAATCATCGCCGCTTTTTTAGCACGACGCGAAATGAAACGCAAGGGATTGATCTCGGCTCATGGCAGTGCCAGTCTGTCGAGCATGGGGGAATTTTTGGATCACTCACCCGCGCCGCGCATATTCACGTTGATCGCGGTATGGGTCGCTTGCAGCGTGATGCTCTCTTTGGCCAGTCAACACCAGTTTGCCGACTTCCGCAACCTGGTGGTCGGGCAGGAAGCTCCACGCACGGTTGTGGCGAAATTTGAATTTACCTGCCCCGACTATGAGCAGCGCGGCAATGCGGCCAAAACCGCCGCCGAGGAGCAGCCCGACTGTTTTCTGGTCAATGTGCCGGAGAGCCAGCGCATCAAAGGCGAGCTGCGAAAATTTTTTGAATCCGCCGCCGCTAAAACCGCCGTTGCCGACAGCAAGCCGTCGGCATTGGAAAAGGCCGCCGCCGCGCTCTACAATCACCCGGATAAACTTTTCGACGCGTTTGAAAACACCGAGGATCTCACTTTTCAGCGCGGAGTCATCGGCATGGAAGACAAAAATTCGCGCAAACTCGGCAAGAGCATCCGCGTGATCGACGCCAGCCGCCGCCGCCGCGAGGCCAAGCCGGTGACCGATCTGCCCGATCCGGCTCAGGCGGCTCAACTGCTTGCGGCCGCGGCATTGGAGTCGTACCCGGACGGCAGTGCCAAAACCGAACTTCAGACCTCGCTTGCCGCCGAAATCGAGAAGATGATCGGTCCGCAGGGAAATCTGGTTTTCAGCAAGGCCGAAACCGACGAAGAACTGGCCGATGTTTTGCGGCGAATGCCCAAACCCACCACCACCTACAATCGCGGCGCGCTGCTGGTGCGCCGCGGCGACCGGGTTAACGAATACACATGTCAACTGGTATCGGAATACACCCGGCAGGAAGAGGCGGGGCGTTCGGTTTCCGAAGAGTGGCGGATGTTGTTTCGTCATCTTGTCTCGACGCTGGTGCTGGTGATCTTTGCCGCGTTTTACCTCTACCACCTGCATCCGGAATTGGTCAAATCGAGCAAGCGGATTTCGCTTATCGGGTTGGTGGTGTGTCTCTCTATTTTTGCCAACTATCTGGTGATACGCTATTTTTATTTTATGGTCTCCGAAAGCCGCAATCTCCCGGCCGACTTTGTACTCAACGCGGTGCCGGTGGCGTTGGTTTCGGTCATTATCGCCGTCATTTTCGGCTACCGGGCCTCGTTGTGCGCGGGCTTCTTTGTGGCGTCGATCACCGCCATGATGCTGGTGCCGGAGCGTGCGTTTGAACAGGCCTTGAAGGGAATGCTGATCTGTTCATTGGCCGGTCTTGCGGTGCGTTCGGCGACCAATTACCGTTCCTACTTCATGCGGACGGTGCTGTCGATCTTTCCTTTGGTGCTGCTGCTCAATTTGAACCTCTTTCGCGGCAGCGTCGAGCCGCGCGCCGAGGAGCTGGCCAGCTATTGCGCGCTGTCGCTGGCCGGGGCGATCGCCACGGGTTTTCTTGCCCTTGCGGTCATTTTCTTTTGCGAACTCGTATTCAATGTCAGCACCAATATGGCACTTATGGTATTGTGCGACTACAACCATCCGCTGCTGGAACGGCTCAAGCGCGAGGCTCCCGGCACGTTCTTTCACAGTCTGATGGTCGCCACGCTGGCCGAAGACGCCGCGCGTGCCATCGGGGCGAACCCGCTCAAGGCCAAGGCGGGGGCGTTGTTTCATGACATCGGCAAACTCTCCATGCCGCATTACTTCACGGAAAACAATCTTGAGAGTGCCAACCAGCATCTGGCCTTGAATCCGCAGATGAGCAGTATAATCATCAGGGATCACGTCAAGGAGGGGCTGGCTCTGGCCCGTCAATATCGCATGTGCCGCACCGTCCGCGACGCGATCAGCCAGCACCACGGCAACGATTTGGTGCATTTCTTTTATGAGAAAGCGCGGCGGCTTCAGGGGGAAAACGGGGCTCCGGTGCTCGAAACTCAATTCCGTTACGACGGCACGCCTCCCAGCGACCGCGAAATGGCCATAATCAGTCTGGCCGATGCCTGCGAAGCCGCCTCGCGTTCGCTGGATAAACCGTCGGCGGCGGCGCTGGAAGCGATCGTAAACGAGATTTTTCTCGGCCGATACCGCGACGGCCAGCTTAAACGGGCGAACCTGACGCTGGCCGATCTGGAAAAGATCAGACAGAGTTTCATCAACACGTTGTTGAGCATGAAGCACGGGCGTATCGCCTATCGCACCGGAGAATAGTCGGTTATGCAAAGTCGCACAAAATTGAATACAAAGATTGCAAGTTTTTGAATAACACATATATATTTCCCGGCATGGGGCCTGGAAAAGAACAAAACGAAAAGGACGGGATTACAGTCGCTTTTTTATTTATATATAGTTAACTTCAGCCTCGCGTACCTCGGTACGCATCGGCCTTGTTGCCTCATCTAAATAGAAAAAATCGACTTTTGTATAACCGACTATAATAGCATGATCGAAGTAAATTACAGTTGGGAAACCCGGCGTTATCCGCGACCGAACCGCTGGCTTTTTGAACGATTTGCCGTGCGGGCCGCGCATTTTGCCCGCTTGCCGGAAACTCCCGACTGGGGGTTTAACCTGCGTTTTGTCGGAGACCGCGCCATGACTGCGGCAAATCATGATTTTGTGGGGCATATTGGTACGACCGACGTGATCACATTCAGCTACTTTGACGCGCCGGAGACGCTTTTTCCGGGCGAACCCGCGGTCGAACTGATTATTTGCTGTGATGCGGCTCGCCGCGAGGGGCAAAAGCGGGCCGGAGAGAGCGACTATTCGCGTGAAATGGCATTGTATGTCGTGCACGGGCTGCTTCATTCGGCCGGGGAAGATGACCTTGCGCCGGAAACCCGCCGCAGTATGCGCCGCCGCGAACGCGAAGTCATGGGGCAACTGGTCAAAGAATTTGATTTTGCCGGGATTTTCCCGCCGCCGGAGTGCTGAATTATTCGATCCCGAAAGCGTCGATCAACGCCTGTGCCGTTTCGCCCAGATCGTCGTAATGCAGCATTGATTGACTGTCCAACCCGGTGGGCTGGGCGTTGACGATGACCAGCTTTGCACCGTAGGAGGCGGCTTGTTCCGGCAGGGCGGCCGCCGGATAGACGGTAAGACTGGTGCCGAGCACCAGCATCAAATCGGTGCGGGCCATGTCGAGTTCGGCCTGATTGAGCATTGCGCCGACCAAAGCCTCGCCGTAAAAAACAATGTCCGGCTTGATCACTCCGCCGCAATCTTCACAGTGCGGCACCCGACCCGACAAAACGACCGGAGCGACCTTTTCATAGGCGTATTCGGCATGACATCTTGTGCAGTGGTGACGCGCCGCGCTGCCATGCAGCTCATAGACCGCCCGACTGCCCGCCTTGGTATGCAAAATGTCGATGTTTTGTGTGTAAAGAGCTTTCAACAGGCCCTGCTTTTCCAGCCCGGCCAGCGCAATATGCACCGCCGACGGAGCAAAATTTCCGGCGCAATAAACAAAATCGCAAGCCCATTCATAGAAATATTCCGGATGCTCCCGGAAACACTCGATCGAAAGTATCGTTTCGACCGCCATGCCGTGCCACGGCTTGGTATATACCCCGTTGCCGCCCCGGAAATCCGGTATGCCCGACAACGTCGATACCCCGGCTCCGGTCAGCGCGGTAAGATATTTTGACCGCTTGACCGCCTCGATCAGCGGCGTGTAATCGACATCCGCCATCATTTCTTCTCTGCCCGGCGACGCTGTTGGGCGTCGATTGATTTAAGCAGCGCGTAGCAGCACTCCATCACCGGCACGGCAACGCCGGCGGCGCGGGCGATCCGCACCGTGTTGCCCAATATGGCCTCGACTTCCAGCGGTCGACCCGCCAGAAAATCCTGCACCATGCTGGTGCGAAATTGCGGTATGTTACGCGCCGATTCGATCGCCGCGGCCTGTTCGTCGTCGGGTATCGACACGCCGCGCCGGGCGGCAATGGCCGCCGTTTCGCGCATGAGCGAGCGGCACAGATTTTCGGTTTCTCCCCGGTCGCAGAGTTCGCCGGTGGTGACGCCTCCCGCCAGCACGGAAACCGGGTTGAATGCGATGTTCCACACCAGTTTATGCCAGCGTACCGGCTCAATCTTATCCACTCCCCGGCAGTCGATGCCGCCCGCCTTGAAATAATCCACCAGCCGGGCGGTCGGCTCGGCCGGGCCGCCGACCACCAATTTTATCATGCCCTGATTGAGCAGTCGCCCCGGAGCCGGGCGCGAGACCGCGATATTGGCAACGCAACTGAGCAGCGGATTGTCGGGGAAGGCCGCCGCCAGACCTTTTTCGATGTCGATGCCGTTTTGGATCAGCACAAGCGCGGTGCGGCGGTCGCGCACCGCGTCGCGCACCAGTCTTGGCAGGTCGATTTCCGGCAGCGCCTTGGGCGCGATCACGATGAAGTCGGCGACACCGTCATACTCCGCCGCCGAGCGCAGAACTCCGGCCGGAGTAAAGTGTTTTGCTTCGCCCCGGTCGTCGATGAAGTAGCCGTCACGCGAAACCGTTTCGTGATCGTGTCTTGCGATCACCTTGACTTCGGCTCCGTTCTTGGCGAGAATCGAAGAAAAATAGACGCCGACGCCTCCCGCGCCCGCCAGAAGTATGCGCAATTTTTGCTCATCCATTTTACCGTCCTCCGAAAATGGCGGTGCCAACCCGCACCAGTGTGGAACCATGTCGCACCGCGACCTCAAAATCTCCGCTCATGCCCATGGAAAGCAGCGGCAGCTTGACGCCCAGTCGCTGTTGAAGAAGATCGCGTCTTACCGCCAGCGACTCGAAGATCACCGCCAGACGCCGCTCGTCGGCCTCGGCCGGCGCCATGGTCATCAGACCGCGAAAATCGCAGTTGGCGCACCCGGCGGCGGCGTCCGCCGCCGCGTCGAGTTCATCGGGCGGCAGCCCGCTCTTGCTTGCCTCTCCGGAAACGTTGACTTCGAGCAGCACGGTCGGGCGACGCCCCTCTTCACTGGCAATGCGATCAACTCTTTCCAGCAGCTCGACCGAGTCGATCGAATGGATCACCGAGGCCGCCTTGACCACCTTGCGAACCTTGTTTGACTGCAAGTGACCGATAAAATGCCAGACGATATCGGGCGGCAGATGTTCCTCCTTGGCCAGCAGCTCCTCGGCCCGGCTCTCTCCGAAAGAACGCACGCCGCAGCGGTATAATTCGGAGATCATCTCCGCCGGGAATGTCTTGCTTACCGCCAGCAGCGCGACTTCGGCCGGGTCCCGTTTCGACTCGTGCGCCGCCGCCGCGATTCTGGCTTGTATCGCTTTGAATTTTTCGAAAAGTTCGCTCATTTTGACGAATTGGCAAACCTCAGTTTATTTTCCGGTTGACTGGCGGTTATCTTGGTGCCGGCCGGCATGCTCTCGGTCAGCCAGACGTTGCCGCCGATCACTGAATTGTCGCCGATGGTGATGTCGCCCAGTACCGACGCCCCGGAGTAAATGGTCACGTTGCTCCCGATGGTCGGGTGGCGTTTGTTGCCCTTTATCAACATGCCGCATGCGTCTTTGGGGAAGTTGCCCGCCCCCAGTGTGACCCCCTGATATATACGCACGTTGTCGCCCAAAATGGCGGTCTCGCCGACCACCACGCCGGTGCCGTGGTCGATAAACACTCCGCGCCCCAGCTTGGCTCCGGGGTGAATGTCGATACCCGTGAGCGAGTGGGCGTACTCGGTCATCATGCGGGCGATGAGCGGCACCTTGTTTTCGTACAGCACATGGGCCAGCCGCTGAATGGTGATCGCTTTGATGCCCGGATAGCTCAGTATGATTTCGTCAAACGACGTCGCCGCCGGGTCGCCGGCATAGGCGGCGCGGACGTCAAGCTTCATGGTTTCGCGCAGCTCGGGCAGCGCGTCGAGCAGAGCGAAAACCGCGCGGTTGGCGCGTTTCTTTACCCCGCATTCGCAGCAGTCGGCGTCTTTGGAGTTGTAGCGTATGGCGCGGCATATCTGGTCGAACAACCCGGAATATATCGCCTTGAGCATATCGCCGATCTCCTCGGCAAACGGTATGTCGCCGTTGATCGAGCGGCCGTCAAATCCGGGATAGATGACTTCAAGCAGTTTCTCGGTGATGTCGATGATCTCGTCGCGTCGCGGCAGGTTGTTGGTGTCGACCCGGTTGACGCCGAACCCGTCGTCGCAGGTGTCGGCAATCGCCTTTGACAGGCGCGCCAGCCGGGCGGCCTCCTCGCCGTCGTTTTTGCTGAAATCATGTTTCATGTTGTTTGGCATAAGCGTGTTACTCCACATTCTGAACCTGTTCGCGGATCTTCTCAAGTTCGCTCTTGAAAGCGACCACCAGCGGAGATACCGCCGCGAATCCGGCCTTGTTGCCGAGCGTGGTTATTTCGCGGAAAAACTCCTGCATGAGAAAATCCATGCTGCGTCCGCAGGGCTGGTCGGCATCAAGAAACCCCTGCATCTGCGCAAAATGACTGCGCAGCCGGGTGATCTCCTCGGCAACGTCGGCGCGGTCGGCGAAAAACAGCACCTCTTTAAGCAGACGGTCGTCTTCGGCCGCCACCGGTATGTCTTCGACCGAGAGTTTTTCCAGCAGCCGGGTCTTGATGCTGTCGGCCATGTCGGCCACCAGCGGCTCAATACGGTCGAGCAAGTGCGAAAGTTTTTCCAGCCGCTGTATGAAGTCTTCGCGCAGGGCGGCTCCCTCGGTGCGGCGCATCTGGTTGCAGGCGTCGACCGCTCCGGCAACCGCGGCGTCAAAGGCGGTCTCGGTTTCGGCGGTGTCAAAGTCGGGGGACGCGTTGGAATTGACCACCCCCGGGATGTGCATGAGCTGCTCGACGGCGACATCCGCGCCAAGTCCGTGCCGGGTGCGGGCCGCCGCCGCCGCCGAAATCAGGCGGTCAAGGAGTTCGGTGTTGATCGAAGCCGGCAGACCGTCGCCGTCTCCGGAAAGCAGCGAGATCCGCAGCTGCACCGAGCCTCGGCTGATCTTTTCCCCGATGATGCGGCGGGCGCGATATTCCAGTCGGGTGAGTTCGGGCGGCAGCGCGGCGCGTATCTCAAGCTGCTTGCGGTTGACCGAACTCAACTCGACGGCGATGGTGCAAAATTCATTAAGTTTGGCCTCTGATTTGCCGAAACCGGTCATGCTGAGCATATTACTTTATCTCCTTATCTTTTTCTGCGGGAGGCGCGGGTGGTTCCGGCACGATGCCGGTATCCAGATCAGCCGGTTTCATCACCACGCGAATGGTGTGTTTGGCGATCTCCCCGGCATCGATCCAGCCGGCGAAATTCACGTTCCAGCCCGATCCATCCGGAGCCGAACCGCCGCAAAACACCACGGCGTCCGGGCGGTGGTCAAAATACCATATCATCGAATATTGCGTCTTGGCTTTCAGGGCGGCGGCCGTCTTGTCGATTTCTTCCTGCGGGGCAGTTCCCTCCGGGTCAAGCACATACGGGAAATCGGTTTGTACAATGGCGGGGTAAATGAAGCGGACGCTGTTGAGTTCCCGCGGAGTGAGCGCGTAATAGAGGTTGTTGACCGCGTATTTCCGGGCCGCTTCAATGGCGTTGAACACTGGGTGCGATTCGCGCACGAAGTTCTTGCGAATCAGCCGCTCCGGGTACCAGAGTGCCATGCGGCCGCCGGAAACGCCGTAGACCATGTACAGCTTTTCGCGCCCCGGAATGCGCCAGGTTACGCAGATCTGGTGCAGCGAATTGCCCGGCACCCCGTCCATGTGGCCGCTCTCGCCAAAGATGACGCCGGTCAGCAGCACCGGCTCGTTGAATTTGACGTATGCGACCTGTTCGGGGGTTAGCTCTCTGGCGTTTTCAAGCAGAAAACTGCGCGCGCGCTCCACCGCCCGATCCTGATAATAGATGTCGGAGCGGCAGCCGGGCAGGGTCAGCAGCGCGGCGACAACGGCAAACAATGCACAAAAAATACGCGGCGACAAGTGATTCATGGAGTTATTCCGTTTTTTAAAACAATCGACTATCTATAAAGATAACCCATCTTTGCGGCCGCGTCAACAGATAAGTTGTTGATTTTTTGCAAAACCCGAGTATTTTAATTGTCATGCACAATACATCTGCACATCGCACCGCCTTTTTCGGCGGCAGTTTCGACCCGCCCCATGCCGGTCATCTTGGCGTGGCGCGCGGCGCGCTGGCTTCGGGGCGTACCGGCACGGTGTGTTTTGTGCCGGCCTATGCCGCGCCGCACAAGCTGGGGCGGCGGGCGGCCCCTTTTGCCGACCGTCTGGCCATGACGGAGCGGCTGATCGCCGGAGAAAGCGGCATGTGCGTGTCGGACATTGAGCAGAGACTGGCGTACCGCCCCTCTTATTCGTTTGAGGTGATGAGCGCGTTGCAGGCCGAACTTGCCGGGCCGCTCCAACTGCTGATCGGGGCGGATTCTTTGCTTGAACTTCACACTTGGCATCGTGCCGCCGAGCTAGTCGCCCGATTCGAGGTGCTGACCTATCCGCGCAGCGGCTGGCCGGTTTCAGCGCAGGTGCTGGCGCGCCATTGGCCGGAGGAAACGGCGCGGCGGCTGGCCGCGGGGATCATTTCCGGCGAATTTTTCGAAATATCTTCGACAAAAATTCGGGGAGATGTGGCAAAATCACCGGAGACGGTGCATATTAATAAAGAGATGTTTTTGCCGGAGTCGATCCGGCGTTACATCGATGAGCTAAAACTATACAGGGAGATGCCGATGGCAGACGAAAAGAAAATAAAAGTCGCGTCCGGAGAACTGGCCGAATTCTGTGCAAAATGCGCCGATGAAAAGCTGGCGCAGAACATTTTGCGTCTGGAAGTCGGAAGTCGTTCCTCGGTGACCGACTGGTATGTCATCTGCACTGCCAATTCGGAGACGCAGCTTCGCGCCCTGTCAAGTCATATCGAGCGTCAGGTGCGCGATGTGTATAAACGCCGTTCGCTCTCGCGAGGCGACGATCTGGGCGGCGGCTGGTTTATTCTCGATTTTTCCGACGTGGTCGTGCATATAATGACCGCTGCGGCGCGCGATCGCTACAACCTTGAGGGGTTGTGGGGCGACGGCGAAGACCGCGACAACGCGGTCAAGGAACTCGGCAAGCACAGGTAAGATGCGGTACAGACCGGAAAATAACTGGAACGAATTTCAGTGGGAGCGCGAAATCCGGCGCGACGAGCGGCGGATAAGCTGTTATTTCAGCGAGCTGCCCGCCTGTCTTGACCTGCCCGGAGAAGAAGACATGATCTTCGACTCGCTGTTGTCGCGTCCGGGGCTGGTGCCGGCTTCCGGGGCGGAGTCGCTGCATGACTGGCTCGGCTCGTCCAACGACGAAGACGACAGCGACGACTTTGAGGAGCCCGATCCGCATCGGCCCGGAACCGAGCTTATCGAGCAGTTTGACCGTATGGCCGCCGAGTGGAATTCCAACATCGTCGCCTCGGTCGAATTTTCCGGCTTGGCCGACGCGCTTGGCGTCGCATGTTCTTACGGCAAGCTGCTGGCGCGGCTGGCCGATTTTGTGGACGCCCGGGAGGATTTCGAGCGGGGGCTAAAGGTCAGCCTCGGCAAACGGGTGTTGGCCGACATCAACGATCTGGCCGGAGATTTGCGGCAGATGATCGGTATTGAGCCTCGGCATGCCACGTTCATCGCGGGGCAACTTGAGCGCACCAGCCACCTGCTGGAGCGGGCAAGCGATCTATTGCTGGCCTATCGCGGCGAAAAAAAGAGCGGCCGCCGTTAATACGGTTTTTATTTGACCGTCACCTTGGTATAATCGGCTTTGTCGGAGCGGAACGGTATGGCCGGGAACCCTGCGCCATTCATCAGATTGCAGTCGCCGCGATACCCGGCAAAAGCATAGCGCACCCGCACCGGCTCGGCGACTTCCGACGACGATACCAGCACGGCATTTCGCTCCACAACGGCATTTCCATGTTGGATTGCCCCTGCAAATAAAATCCCAAAATTAATTTGCAATCACTCGATGAGGTGTTATATTAGCTTGTGTCAAACATGGGATGTTTGGAAGATTCGACAATAACGCCGTTTCTCCGAAACCTAAAACATAAGGAACCGAGAGAATGGACATCATTCACGACAACGCGGCCTCGCTTACTCCGCTGGCCGGCAAGACCATCGCCATCATGGGTTACGGTGCTCAGGGGCGCAATCAGGCTCTCAGTCTGCGCGACTCCGGCGTGCGTGTCATCATCGGCGTGCGTCCCGGCAAGTCATTCAAGGCCGCGACCGAAGACGGCATGGAAGTAATGGGCGTCAAGGAAGCCGCAGAAAAGGCCGACATCATTCACATTTTGCTGCCCGACGAGAAACACGGCGATGTTTACGAGAAAGAGATCAAGCAGGGTCTCAAGGCCGGCAAGGCTCTTTGCTGCTCGCATGGTTTCGCCTATGCGTTCAACGTGATCAATCCTCCGAAGGATGTTGACGTCATCATGGTCGCGCCGAAAGGCCCGGGCACGGAAGTGCGCCGTCGCTTTGTCGAGGGCTTCGGTTGCCCCGGTTTGATCTCCGTGCATCAGAACGCCACCGGCAAGGCGCGTGAACTCGCGCTGGCCATCGCCAAGGGCCTCGGCCTTACCCGTGCCGGCGTGCTCGAATGCACCATGAAGCAGGAAACCTACGAAGACCTCTTCGGCGAACAGAACGTCATCTGCGGCGGTATCACCGACCTGATGGAATGCGGTTTTGAAACATTGATCGAAGCCGGTTATCCGCCGGAAATGGCCTATTTTGAGTGCATCCACGAGGCCAAACTGATCGTCGACCTGATCTATGAGGGCGGCATCCAGAAGATGAATGCGATCATTTCCAACACCGCCGAGTGGGGCGAGTACAGCAACGGCGAATTCATTCTGCCGCATGAGCAGCTCAAGGCTCTGATGAAAGAGTCGCTGCGCCGCATTGAATCCGGTGAATTCGCCAAGAAGTGGCTGGCCGAAGCCGCCGCCGGCGCGCCGAACCTCAACGCCAAGCGCGCTGCGCTGGCCGAGCATCCGGCCGAGATCACCGGCAAGCGCATCCGTTCGCTTTTCGAACGCAAGTAATTGACGCGCTAACTGCCGAACCGCGCCTGTTGGTTTACCGGGAGGCGCGGTTCGGGATTCGAGGTCCGACATGAAAATACAGAAACCGCAGCGCACTTCGCTGTCGGCTCAGATCGTGCAGGAGATGGAGCGCATCATCGGCACCGGCGAGTGGCCGGTCGGTGGACAGATCCCGCCCGAACCCGAGCTGATGCGGTTGTTTGGCGTAAGCCGCAACACGTTGCGCGAGGCGTTGCACTCGTTGATTCATGCCGGGCTTTTGCTTGCCAAGCCGGGAGACGGCACCTATGTGAAACGCCGTACGCGCATGGAAAGTCTGCTGCACCGCGAATTGGCCGGTGCGGAGCCGGGCAAGGTGCTGGAGGCGCGTCTGGCTTTGGAGCTTGGTATTGTGGGATTGGCTGCGAAAAACCGCACGGCCGGGGATTTGCATGAGTTGCGTCTGGCTCTTGACCGGCGCAATGGCGGCGACGATCAGGCGGCCGATGCCGAATTTCACATGGCGGTGGCGCGGGCGACCCACAATCCGCTGCTGGCCGATTTTTATAATGAAATATGTCGCTACATGCTTCAAAATCTGGTGGATACTCCGCTTAAAGGCGAAATGCTTGAGCGTGAAATTGTGCTGCATGAAGATCTGTACCGGGCGTTGAACGACGCCGACGCGGAGCGCGCCAAAGCGGTCACCCGCGAGATAATCCGCATATACAGCGGTCGGATCGGCCTCGGCGGCTGCTGAACTCTGGCTGATGTCCCCCAAAAATGTCTTTTTCTGCCTTGCCATGGTTGAAAAAACCTCAAATGAATATATGTTGTTGACTTGCCATTTCTTGATTTTATACGTAGAATAGTCGGCTTTTGCATAAGCGAGTAGAATAGAGGTTTTTTCATGACTCATGATATCCGACTTATTGCCGTCGATATGGACGGAACACTGCTTAATGATGACAAAGAGGTCCCGGCTGGATTCGGCGGCATGGTGTTGCGCCTGTATGAGCGGGGCGTGCGGGTGGTGATCGCCAGCGGCCGGCAGTATTTCAATATTGTATCGATGTTTCCCGAACTTGCCGACAAACTTCTTTTTATCGCAGAAAACGGCGGTCTGGCCTTTGATGGCAGAAAAAACATTTTTGCCAACGCGATACCGCGGCCGACGCTCCGGCGGGTTCTCTCGCTGGTATCCAACATTGCGACGGCAACTCCGCTGTTATGCGGGGCCAAGGCAGCCTATATGACCGACTCCGACCCGGTGACGCGACGCAACATCGCATTGTATTATAAGAGCCGGCGGGTTTCGTCGACGCCGTTTGAGGATTCAAACGGCGACGCGGTGGTCAAGGTGGCGGTGTTTGATTTGCTGCCGCCGCTGGAGAGCTGCAGCGAGGTGGTGCGGAGTTTTTCCGGAGAACTGGCGCTGACGCTTTCGGCTCAAAACTGGCTTGACCTGTCGGCGTTGGGAGTTAACAAGGGCAGGGCGTTGAAGTTTTTGCAGGAACGTCTGGGAATTGCCCCGGAGCAGAGTATGGCGTTTGGCGATTACCCCAACGATCTGGAGATGCTTCAACAGGTGAAATACGGTTATGCCATGGCCAATTCGCACCCCGATGTATTGGCGAAAGTACGTTTCCGGGCGCCGTCCAATCAGGACGACGGAGTGATGCGGGTTCTGGCCGAATACTTTGGCAAAATTTAATCATAGCCTCACAGATATCCCATAATTTTTCAAAAACGAGATGTGTCCGGCAGTTTTCTGCGTGGAAAAATCCGGATTTTGTCGATTTTGAAAAAGCGATTTTGTCAGATTTTCAGTTTTGAGCGAAAGCGTCTC
>JAQVVK010000154.1 GCA_028698975.1 Victivallaceae bacterium | reverse complement strand
CGAGGGCCGGCTCTGGGACGTGCTCTGGATGCTCCACTACGCAATCAAGACGGGGCCGCGCTTCGGTTCGACGATCACATTTCAGCTCTACGCCCTAATCGGCGGCGTCTCGCGGTCGGTCACCCTGAAAGCCGAGATGGGGCCTGGGGACGAGGCCGAGCCCGTGCTCACGATCATGTGGCCGGACGAGGACTAGCCCACTCTTTTTAGCGCGCGGAACGGCCCGCCCCGTCCGGGCGAGCGTGGCACGGGACCGCCGGACCGCCGCTCTGTCTGCGATGGCGCGGGGCCGGCACCGTCACGCGAATGGCTCGAGGGGCTCGCTCCACCGCGATGGACGCCCGCCACCCGCCCCCTCCCCGCGCGGAACGGCCGCAGCCGCTCGCCGACTTCGCCCGCGCCTCCGGCGCGACCTCGCCCGGCTCGCTGGTGGGGAAAGCCCATCCATCAGATGTATCTCGTCCTCGTCGCGGGGGAGGGGCCACGCATTGCGCGGCGGAGGGGGCGGCGCGAGACCCCTCCCCGGCCGGAGAGCAGCGGAGCGGAAGCGAGCCGGCATTAAAAATTCTTACAGAAACCATATGGTGATAGTTTCTTTTTGGCTTGAGCTGGTAAACGACCGATGACTTCGGATTCTTAAAAGGGCGGAGCGCAGCCGATTACCGAGGCTTCGCGATGGAGGCCTCACGCACTATCGTTCCTCAACTGCTTGAGGCCGAGTCCCGTCGCACTCCCTTTTAGCATAGGAATGGAATTGTTAGCAGCCCCCGCTCGTCAACTGAAATGCCTTACGTGTGACCGATTGACGAGGGTCAATGAGAATAGTCTCCCTAATCCGGTTTATCCGTTCCGATATGAACATCAGCCGGCGATTGGCCGTTATTACGGCCGCGGGCGACCAGAAGGTCAGATAGTATCAGTAATTCTCTATTTTACTTGGGATGTATTATCATAGATTTGGGCACTCCTCCTTTTTTATTATTATCATGTCTATGTCCAGGCAATGATCTCAATTAACATGACGAGATTAATAGTCACCGTGCGCGCTTATTTTTGCTTTTCCCGACTGCCACAGCAAGTTAGGTAAATAGCCCCCTCGTGGATGAGGGGGTTATCAGTCTCATCTATCCACCCATCGGGTTTATTATACATTTCTGTTAAATATATCCATCAATTAACATACATTCTAACAACGGAATATATACGTAGTTTTTGTAGTTGCTTTTTTCGAGGAAATTATTCAAATACACCAACAACAAAAAACCTATTAATATGGAAAATGGAATTGAAATAATATCATGGAGCAATTTGAAATTTTAAATGTAGATCGAAGATGTGAGGTTATTCTTAAAGCCGTATTAAATTATTTACCCACAACAGCAAATGATAACATCAGATACAAACAATGGTTTGAATATTTTAGGGATATTTATCCCTCTGATTATTATTTCGAAGGAAGAAATATGGATGAGATAACCATGGCTATATTAAATCAGTTTAAAAAGGACTTTGAAAAACCTCATATTAAAAAGATAATCATTGATACAACCCCCTTAGAAATAGTAATAAATAGTTATTATTCTCCGGATGGAACAGATTCCCTTCTTAGTGTCGTTTTAAAAACACCTTTTAAATTTTGTTATTGGCATGGTTGCACGAATGAGGAGAAACGAAAAATTTCTGATCAATTAAATCTTGAACAAACGAAAAACGATATTCAAACAAAATATTTTGGGCAGGGGTAAAATAATTACCATATATTGAATATTTTTTAGATATTTAGATAAAAATTATAAACATCGTCTCTATTGGCGAATGTTAGAGATGGAGGATTGATCCTTTTAGTGTCAATTAACGAAACTGGAGTTGTATTGGATCGTCTTAAGGATCGAATGAATCCTAATGAGGCAAATCCCATTAATGACAAGATGTTCCTCGGATTGTCGTTTTGTCATCCGCTATAAACAGGAACTATTGTCATTGAAAAATTTTACAAAACAAATTACGCTGTATCCTCTTTTAATTTTTCGTAATACATAACAATTACATCCTCCATGTTGGAAGGATACTTGTTGCCAGAATCACCAAACTCCAATAATATTTCATTATACCCTCTCTTTCTTGACTCATCTCTTATTGCAATCATAATTGCCTTCCATATCTCAAGAAATGCGGGAAGTTCATAGGAAGGATTTAAAATTCGCCTGAATACTTCTATTCCACCTGGGTCGCCAGATTCAATGAGTTCTTTTGCAGCATCACAACGCTTCTCTATGTCTTCATTCGTCTCCAGAGTATTTCGGATGGAGTTAATATCTGTTGTATTATTGGTTTTTGATACAAATTCTCTGAACATTTAGATCAACTTGATGTTATGATGCGTTCGTAATAACCTATCGGGTAAACTTCACGGCGCAAACCAGACTGTCTATTATCGGTATTTAGGATTAGTCCCTCTGTGGCTCACTAATAGTACCACTCATAATACAGATTCAAGAGTTTTACGAGCAGTCCGAAAGATCAAAATCCTTCAGGGATAGTCCGATAAACCCTTATCAATTACCTACATTAAGGGAATGGTGGTGGCATGAGATTGAATTCTTCATCGTAGGAAAATTGAGATGTACTGAGTATAGAGAGTGACCGGTACGAGGGCCCGGTTCCCGGGATCTCCCGTCATGTCGTGTCATCGGCCGTCCACATAGTCAGCAGATAGACGACCGCTCGTCGGACCCATTCGGAGTGGGAGACCTCCGCGGCCTTGGCCTCGCCGTCCAGCCGGTCGCGGACCCCGTCCGGGACGGATGTGGTAAACTTAAAGCCGTTCATGCGATCGCCTTCCTGAACCACAACACCCGCAGGCTCGCGTCGGCCTTCTCCGGCAGTGCGGCGAATAGGGCAAGGGCGGTCCGGACCATCATGCAGGCTCGACGAATCAAGCGGTTAAGCAGGGGGCAATAGTCCCGCCCGAGACAATGAGGCTATCGGCCCCTGTCGAGGCGGGTTATTTCTGCTGGTTGATACATGGTTGCCGGCGTTTGGGAGTTGGAGGGCCGCTAAAACGGCCGGTGCGGTCAACGTTTATTCAGCCGCCCGGCGGGTAGGCCATCCGCCCGGGGTACCGCCCTTTAACACGATCTCGCCAGCCGGCCGCCACTGCAGAACCCGGAGCGGCGCTGCCCACGTCCTGCGCTGGTCCCGTGACCGGCTTAGGCCTCGAGGACGCCCGTCACCCGCCCCCGGCCCCGCGCGAAGGGCCGTGACGGCGCGGCGTCGCTCCTCGCGTCCGCTGCGGGGGGACGCTCGTTCGCGACCGCGCGCCTGTCTTTTGCCGTGGCACGTCAGTCTCGGTTCTGCCCGTCGCCCCGCGCCCCGCGCCGGGCTCGGGCGACGTCCGACGCCGTCTCGCTGCCGCTCGACCGCGCCGCCGTCCCGCTCGCCAAGGCTCGCGGGCCGGTGCGGTGTCCTGTCGATAGGCGACCGCTCGCCGACCTCGCCCGCGCCTGCCGGCGCGACCTCGCCCGGCTCGCTGGTTGGGGTAACCTCCCGTCCTCGCCCATCAGGGCGGGTATCTCACCGCGCCGAAGGCGCAACCGGGGAGGGGTGCCGAGCGACGCGAGGCGGGGAGGGTGCCGGTAACCCTCCCCCGTCCCGGCGAGCAGCGGAGCGAAAGCGAGCCGGCTCCCGAGGAAGAGCGCTCCTGTCATCTCGCAATCGTCGCCGGCTCCGTCAAGGCCATCGCTTCGGGAAACGGCCGCAAAAATGAACCGGGAGGTATCAGAGGTTGTTAAACAGCCAGACCACGTCGGCGAAGTCGATCCAGCCGTTTCTGTTGTAGTCGAACAGACTAACCGGCTCGTTCGCCGCGATCCACGTCAACTGGTTGAAGAAGAGCACCACATCCGCGAAGGCGGCCCGGCCGTTGCCGCTAACGTCGTCGTACCTGCCGCCGCTGCCGGGCTGCCCAGAACCGCCGGGCGACCTCGACGGCGACGACAGGTACGACGACGTCAACGGGGGCGTCCGGCGGTTCCGTGGAGGCCGGCAGCGGCACCGGATCGGCCTTCAACGCGACGCTGTGACCATACCCGGCGGCGATGGCCGTGTACTCGGTGCCGGCCGGCGTATCCGACATCTGGTCGTAAACGTCCCACCCCCAGCTGACGATCGAGCCGTCGGCCCGCAGTGCGAGGTTGTTATACGCCCCGACGGCAACGGCGGTGTACCCGGTGTCCGTCGGCGTCTGCGACACCTGGTCGTAGCCATCATACCCCCAGCTGACGATCGAGCCGTCGGCCCGCAGCGCGACGCTGTGATATGCCCCGGCGGCAACGGCCGTGTACCCACTACCGGCCGGCGTTTGCGACACCTGGCCCTCGCCATCATTCCCCCAGCTGACGATAGAGCCGTCGGCCCGTAACGCGAGGTTGTGCTCTCCCCCGGCGGCGACGGCCGTGTACCCGGTGCCCGCCGGCGTCTCCGACACCGGGCCGCACTCGTCCCCCCCCCAGCTGACGATCGAGCCGTCGGCCCTCAGCGCGACGCTGTGATAAGACCCGGCGGCAACGGCGGTGTACCCGGTGCCGGCCGGCGTATCCGACATCAGGCCGTGACCATCCAACCCCCAGCTGACGATCGAGCCGTCGGCCCGCAACGCGTGGCTGTGCACTCCCCCGGCGGCGACGGCCGTGTATCCGGTGCCCGCCGGCGTCTTCGACACCAGGCCGAAAGAGTCATCCCCCCAGCTGACGATCGACCCGTCGGCCCGCAGCGCGACGCTGTGACCTAACCCGGCGGCGATGGCCGTGTATCCGGTACCCGCCGGCCTCTGCGACACCTGGCTGTTATCGCCATGCCCCCAGCTGGCGATC
>JAQVVK010000017.1 GCA_028698975.1 Victivallaceae bacterium | reverse complement strand
CCACCCTCGGCTGGCTTTTCGGCAGCCAAAACCTGCCGCCAAGCTGGTTTGACCTCATCGACTACATTACTTCAAACTGGATGATCCCGCTCGGCGGATTGTTGACCTGTATTTTCGTCGGCTGGGTGTGGTCGAGCCGCAAGGCGGGGCGCGAACTTCGCATCGGGGCGACCTCCTATGCCGATCAAAACCTGATTACCTGGATGTCGGGTTTCCGCGGCGAACCGCTTTACCGCACCAGCCGCAACCACGGGTTGACCCTGCTGACGGCGTGGGGGATACTGGTGCGTTTTGTGACGCCGGTGGTGGTGGCGGTGATCTTCCTCAAAGCCATCGGCGTGAACGTCGGTTTCTGACGCTCAAAAAACTAACCGATAACGTCGGCGATCGCTTGGGCCGCCTGAGTTAATTCTTCGCTGGTATGGGTCGCCATCAAAGCCACCCGCAACCGGGCGGCTCTCCGTTTTACGGTCGGGAAGCGTATGGCCGAAACGAAAAATCCGCGCTCAAAAAGTTTCCGCGAAGCGGCCAACGCGGTTTCCTCGTCTCCGACCACAATAGGGATGATCGCGCTTGATGTGTCTTGCGTTTTTATGCCGTACCCGGCCAGTTCCCCGGAGAAGAAGCGTACATTTTCATGCAGCGCGGCCACCCGCTCCGGTTCGCGTTCGATAATCTCCAGCGATTTTTGCGCGGCGGCGCAAGCCGACGGCGCGAGCGCGGTCGAGAAGATAAACGAACGCGCCTTGTTACGCATAAAATCGATCAATTCACGACTGCCGCACACAAATCCGCCCTCGGCTCCCAAGGCCTTGCTCAGCGTGCCGATCATGATCTCCGGCTTTTCGTCGCAGCCAAAGAATTCGCAGATGCCGTGCCCGCGTTTGCCGAGCACCCCGGTGGAGTGGGCTTCGTCGAGCATCAGCGGCAGACCGGCCCGCCGCGAAAGGCGCAGGAGTTCGGGCAGGGGGGCGACGTCGCCATCCATACTGAATACCGCGTCGCTCACGATCAGCCCGCGCCCCGGATTGGCCGCCAGCTTGTTTTCGAGGTCGGCCATGTCGTTGTGTCTGTAAACCACCACCCGCGCCCGCGACAGCCGGCAGCCGTCGATGATGCTGGCGTGGTTAAGCTCGTCGCTGAAAATGGTGTCGTCCTCCGTGCAGAGAGCCTGAATACAGCCGAGATTGGCCATGTAGCCGGTATTGAAAAGCATAGCTTTTTCGCACCCCTTGAATTCCGCGAGTTTCTCCTCCAACCGACGGTGCGGCTCAAGGTTGCCGGACACCAGCCGCGCCCCCGACGAACCGGCTCCATAACGCAATGCGGCGTCCGCCGCCGCCTGTCTTACCTCGGGATGAAAGGCCAGATCAAGGTAGTTGTTTGAAGCGAGCATGAGTTTGTCGCCGTCGTCCGTCGAAACATGGGTGCCGACTTCGCCGTGCACCGCCACCATTTCCCGGAAAAGGTGGTCGCCCCGCAGTTCGCAAAGTTCATCTTTAAGGTGATCGACCCGGCTGGTGTGTTTGGCCGGTGCCACCGGCTTTATGCCGCGCACTAATACGCACTGTTTCTGCAGAAAATCTATGGTGCTAAGTTTCTCTTCGGGCGTCCCCCGAAAGACAAATATGCGGCCGCCCTTGGGCGAACCGGCTTCCTTGAGTTTGGTTATACGGACATAACCAAGCTCTTTGGAGGCAATGTAACCGGTCACATAATCCGGATCGTCGGAAATACACAACTCCGCCACAATACCCGGCGCATTGGCCACTTTGGTGGCTAATACTATCGCCTCGGCATAGTGATTTTTTACACACGAGGCTCCTTTTTGCGCGCTTTCACTGTCGTCAAGATTGGTTACCCGCACCCCGCGTTCGCAATCGGGTTCGAGGCGTTCAAAGCTGTCGGCGTCGAGCATCGCCGCCCCGCGCATGTTGGAGAGGTTTGACAGGAGCGTCACCGCTTTTTCCGGGTTGCTCACGCCGAGCGAACCCAGCAGGCGGCTCATCTCGGCCAGTCCGTCGGCGGCGGAAGCGACTTCCACCGTGCGAACTTTTAGCGCGTCGAACTCGATGATGTTATTGGGCGCGACCGCTTCGAATTTAAGGTTGACAAAATCCGGTTCGCCGTTGGCGTGGTGCATCGCACGCTCCAGCAAGGCGTCGGTGAACCGCCCCAGCGAGGCGGCTTCCACAATGCGCTCCGCGCCGGAAATGTGCTTTTCGCCGCGCGAGGCGCGCATTTTGATCGAAAAAAGCCGCCGCGTCATTGCGCCGCCTCCGCCGCAAGGTCAAGCATCGTTTCGGAGATCGCGTCGATCTCATCGGGCGTGCAGATAAATGGCGGCATGGTGTAGAGCCAATTTCCAAACGGACGCAGCCAGACATGGTGTTTCAATACGATACGGCGCACCACTTGCGGCGACGGCATCTGGGCCACTTCGATCACCCCGGTGGCTCCCAGCACCCGCACATCACGCACCCCGGCGATGGCGCGAGCCGGAGCCAGACCGTCTTTAAGACGCGATTCAATGGCGTTGACCCGGCTCTGCCAGTCATACTGGTCGAGCAGCCGCAGCGAAGCGCACGAGGCGGCGCAGGCGATCGGATTTGCCATGTAGGTGGGGCCGTGCAGAAATGCGCCGCGCCCGCCCTCGGAAATCACCTCGCCCACTTGCTCCGACGCAACGGCGGCGGCCAGCGTCACGGCGCCGCCGGAAAGGATTTTGCCGATGCACATGATGTCGGGCGTAACCCCGGCGTATTCCTGTGCGAACCTGCGCCCGACCCGGCCAAACCCGGTGGCGATCTCGTCAAAGATCAGCAGCACATCATGGGCGTCGCAGGCGGCGCGCAGTTTTTTGAGGTATTGCGGGTGGTAAAAACGCATGGCGTTTGCCCCCTGAAAAATTGGCTCGATAATAACTGCGGCGATTTCGTCGGCGTGTTCGTCGAGCAATTTTTGCATTGGCGCGAACGCTTCGTCGCGCCACTCGCCATCAAACGGCACCGCCGGCATCGGCGCAAAGAAGTGCTTGGGCAGCAGCCCCTTGAACATGGTGTGCATGCCGTTGGGGTCGCTGAGCGACATTGCGCCAATGGTGTCGCCGTGATAACCTCCGCCGTGAGCCGCCAGCTTGCTTTTGGCCGGCAGTTTGCGCGCCATTTGATACTGCACCGCCATTTTGACGGCGCACTCGACCGCGATTGAACCGGAATCGGCAAAAAATATGTGTTTCAATCCAGCCGGAAGCCGCTGGCGCAGCTCCTCGGCCAGCTCCATCGCCGGTGCGTGGGTGAACCCCGCAAACATCACATGGGTGAGTTTGTCACATTGTTCGCGTATGGCCGAGGTTATCGCCGGGTGGTTGTGGCCGTGCGCCATGCACCACCAGCTCGAAACCGCGTCGATCAATTCGACGCCGTCGGCCAGACGCACTCTGGCTCCGCTGCCGCCTGCCGCCTCAAATACCGGCGGCGGATTTACCACCGGGGCATACGGGTGCCAGAGATAACGGCGGTCGCTGTCGGTACTCATTTTTGGCCTCCGCCAAAGATCGGTGAGAAATCGACTTCCGGTATCGTCGCGCCGACTTCGGGTACCCGCACCAGCGGCGCGGCCAGACCGTGAGCGGCCAGATATTTCAACGTCATTTCCGGCGTGTCGAGGTCGATTTCGGGATCGGCCCCCTCAAAATAATTGTAGATGATCCCTTTGAGCACAAGCCCGTGATGAATGGCCGCCTCGATCGAAAGCAGCGTTTGCGACAGACTGCCAAGCCGTCCGCACGAAACCAGCAGCAGCGGCCATTTTTCACGCGCGGCAAGGTCGATGGTCAGCAGATTCTCGGTAAGCGGCACGGCAAGGCCGCCCGCCCCCTCGACCAGCACCTCGTCATACATGTCACGGAGGCGGTTGACCGCCTCGACGATCTTGTTTACTTCGACCACCCGGTGTTCGCGGCGGGCCGCCAGAAGCGGTGAGGCCGGAAAGGCGAATATCTGCGGCGCGGTCAATCCCTCGTCGTCACCGGGCAAACGGCCGATCCCCATAAATTCGCGGTGTTTTTCCAGATCTTCCGAAAAACCGACATTGCCGGTCTGCGCCATTTTGACCGTGATCGCTTTTACCCCGGCTTTCACCAGATAACGCGCCGCAAGACCGGTGGCGATGGTTTTGCCGATGCCGGTATCAATGCCGCTTACAAACCAAACGCGTCCCATTTTCAGAACTCCTCCAAGAGATCGAGCATGCGCCGGTCGTCTTCGACCGAGCGGCCCCGGGTGGTGAGATAACCGCCTGTGATGATGCTGTTTAACCCGGAGAGCATCAACAGCCCCTGAAAATCTTTCATCATCGTTTCGCGCCCGGCGGCGAACTTCATCATCTTCGCCGGGTTGATGAGTCGAAACAGTGCAAAGGTCTTGGCCGCCTCCGCCGGAGTCACATGCGGCTGGTTTTCCAGCGGCGTACCGGGTATCGGCAGCAAAATGTTTATGGGCGAACCCTCGACGTCGAGTTTACGGATGGCCAGAGCCATATCCACCCGGTCTTCCCAGCTTTCCCCCAGCCCGATGATGCCGCCGGTACAGTTGGTGACCCCCGCCGCCTGAAGATATTCGATGGTCTTGATCTTGGCTTCGATGGTGTGGGTGTCGGCGATAAGCTCGGCATAGCGGGCCGGATTGGTCTGAAGATTCATATTGTACCGCCACGCGTGGTGGGCGGCCAGCATTTTGGCGGTTTCGGGGCCGAGAATGCCGATGCAGACGCAAATTTTAAGCGCGGGCAATTCGCTATGCAGGAGATCGAGCGTTTCCAGTATCCGGTTGAATTCCTCGTTTGGCTCCGGGTAGCCGTAACCGCTGGTGACGTAGCCGAACGCGGTCACCCCCGATTCAAAAGCCTTGCGCGCGGCGGCCAGCACTTCTTCCTTGGCCAGCAGCGGATATGTTTCAATATCGCACGGGTGCGACGCGCTCTGCGAACAGAAACGGCAGTTTTCGCTGCAAAGCCCCGATTTGGCGTTGATGATGGAGCAGGCTCCGAATTTCTTTCCTGCGAACTTTTGCCTTACCTTGTTGGCGAGCGATACCAGATCAAGAATATCCGCTCCGTTGACCAAGTTAGCTATATCAAGAGCTTCGGAGCGGGAAAGTTCTTTTCCGTCAAGCACTTTGCAGGCAACTTCGATTGCCGGGTTAACACGCATGGCATACCTCCTCGACATTTCATGATAAAATGAATTATAATATAACCTCTCTCCCGCTTTTTTGCAATCGCCAAAGGCTAATTTGAAAAAAGTTACTTGATATTGTGAATTTTTAGATTAGACTGGAAAAGCGGAGAAGAGGAGTCTTGGTTTTCAGTCGGTGTGTGCGGAGGCGTCCGCGCCGCCCAACCAGAGAAAGAAGAGGAGTTGTGTATCATGAAGAGTTGCAGTCGCAAATCCTACGATCCCGGAGTGTTTGAACTTGGCGAACTTGACGGCGAATTGGTTTCGCTGCGCAAGGCCGGCCGCATTCGCAAAACAGCCAAACCCAAGGCGCGTACCAAGCGGCGAGCATTCAGCCGTTCCGACGAATATTGTCGCCAAGTTGAATTTGCCTGATTCGAACCCCGAAATCATTGAATCATAGGAGTACTGTATCATGAAAATAACTCAATCGGCCTGGCCTATCGTCTTTGTATCAGACGAATTCGGTCTTGAAACCGACAACGGTATTCGCCTTAACGAGATCATTCACGAGCTTGTTCATACCCAGGAATGCCGGGTGATAAAGTCATTCAGCTACGAGGACGCGCTCGAACTTTTTATGTCACGCGCCGACATCGGCTGTGTGATCGTCGACTGGGAGCTGCCCGACGAAAAGGTTTCCGAAAAGATGACGCCCGACGCTCTGGTCGCCGCCATCCGCGCCCGCAACTCCAAAGTGCCGCTGCTGCTGCTTACCGATAAACTCGAAACCGAGAATCTGCCCACCGACGTGCTGGCGGTCATCAACGGCTGCCTCTGGAAAAACGCCGACACCGCCGAATTCATCGCCGGACGCATCGAAGTTCATCTTATGGAATACGTCGCCGGGGTCTATCCGCCGTTTTTCGGCGAACTCGTGAAATACGCCGAGGAGTACAAATACGCATGGCACACCCCGGGACATCTCGGCGGACAGGGATTTCTGCGCAGCCCGGCCGGGGTGGCCTTTTACAAGTTTTTCGGCGAAAACACTTTTCGCGCCGATCTCTCGATCTCCGTGCCGGAGCTGGGCTCCCTGCTCGACCACGAGGGTGCGGTCGGCGACGCAGAACGCAACTCCGCCAGAGTGTTCGGAGCCGACCGTACCTTTTATGTGCTCAACGGCACCTCGACCGTCAACCAGATAATCTGGCGCAGCCGGCTGGTCAATGATGAACTCGCCCTGGTCGATCGCAACTGCCACAAGTCGCTCAATTATGCGATGGTCATTACCGGAGCGATTCCGGTCTACATGGTCCCCCGGCGCAACCGGCGCGGCATCATCGGCCCGGTGCGGTTGTCGGAATTCGGCCCGGAATCGGTACGCGCCAAGATCGAGGCTTGTCCACTGGTGCCCAAAGCGCGTAAGGACGACCCGGTCAAGATGTCGGCCTTGACCAACTCCACCTACGACGGGGTCTGCTACAACGTGGTGAACATCAAAAAGCAGCTCAAAAAAAGCGTCGAAAGTCTGCATTTCGACGAGGCGTGGTACGCCTATGCCAAATTCAGTCCGATGTATGCCGATCATTTCGGCATGACCGATTCGCCGGTGTCGCCCGACGACCCGCCGGTGTTTTGCTCGCAGTCGACCCACAAACTGCTGACCGCGTTCAGTCAGGCCTCGATGCTCCACATCAAGGACGGCGGAAGCGAAAAAATCGACCCGGCGGAATTCAACGAGTCATACATGATGCACGGCTCGACTTCTCCGCAGTACAGCATGATCGCCTCGCTCGACGTCGCCACCAAGATGATGGACGATCAGGGCGGCGAACTCATGCACGACATTATCCGCGAGGCCGTGCAACTGCGCCGCAAGATTGCCTCCATCAACCGCGAACTTCGCGGGCGCGGAAGCTGGTTCTTTGACCTGTGGCAGCCCAAACTGGTGCGGTTTGAGGAGCGATTGATCGCATTTGCCGACGCCGACATCAATTATCTTGCCTCAAATCAGGAGCCGTGGGTCTTTAACCGCTACAACAACTGGCATGGTTTCGAGGACATCGAGCCGGATTATGTGATGCTCGACCCGATCAAGCTGACCATCACCACCCCGGGATTGGACGACAACGGTCACATGGACGACACCGGCATACCGGCGACCATCGTCACCAATTATCTGATTCGCCACAACATCGTCTGCGAAAAGACCGACTACTATTCGTTTCTCATGCTCAACTTGCTGGGCACCACCCGGGCCAAGCAGGGGACGCTTCTTGCCGCATTATTTGCATTTAAAGAGGCGTATGACGGCAATCTCCCGGTCACGCAGGTGTTTCCGGAACTCGCTTCCGCCCATCCGGGGCGTTATGACGGCGAGGGCTTGGCCGACCATTGCACCAAAATGCACGAGTATTTGCGCAAGCACCGTATGCTCGACCGCATGCAGGCCGCGTTTGAGGTGATCCCGGATCAGGCGATGAAACCGGCCGACGCTTATCACAATGTCGTGCGCCGCAATGTCGAAAATGTCAAACTTGACGATATGCGCGACCGGGTGCCGGCGGTGATGCTCGTGCCGTATCCTCCCGGCATTCCGATCATCATGGGTGGCGAAGTGCTCAACGAACGCGCACTGCCGATCTGGGAATATCTGCGCGCCCGGCAGGACTTCGAAAACGAATTCCCCGGCTACGAGGGCGATATTCATGGCGTCGAACGCGAACGCTCCGGTGGCCGCACCGTGTTCAAATGCCTTTGCGTCAAGCCGAAGCAATAGGAGGTCTATATGAAAACAGCAACCCAAACCATTCTGAAAAAGTCGTCGATCAGCGTCTTTACCATGTCGATGCTGACCGTGGCCGCAGTCATGAGTTTGCGCAATTTGCCGTCGCAGGCCGAGTACGGTTACAGCATCATCTTTTACATGATCGCCGCGTCGGTATGCTTCTTTGTGCCGTCGGCTCTGGTGTCGGCGGAACTGGCCTCGACCTATCCGCAGGATGGCGGCGTCTACCTCTGGGTGAAACAGGCGTTTGGCCCGAAATGGGGATTTGTCGCCATTTTTATGCAGTGGGTCGAAAATCTGCCGTGGTTTCCGGCGGTGCTGACCTTTGTGGCCTCGTCGATCGCCTATGTCTTCAACCCGGCGTTGGCGACCAACCGCTGGTTTGTTTTCATCACCATTTTGGTGACGCTGTGGCTGGCGACCTGGCTGAACTTCCGAGGCATGAAGTTGTCGGCTTTCTTGAGCAGTTCGGGCGCATTGGCCGGCACGGTGGTGCCCGGAGTGGTCATCATCCTCATGGCGGTGGGGTTTCTCGTGGCCGGAAATGCCCCGGAAATCACCTTGAGCTGGGATTCTCTGGTGCCGTCGCTGGATAATATGAACCAGTTGATGCTTTTGTCGGGCATGATGGTCGCATTGTCGGGCATGGAAATGTCTTCGATCCATGTGACTGAAATGGATAACCCGACCGTGCGTTTCCCCAAGGCGATCCTGTGGGCGGCGGCGGTGGTTATTTTGCTCAGCATTTTTGGTTCGCTGGCGATCTCTCTGGTGATACCGCCGGCCGCGATAAGTCTGGCCGCCGGTGCGGACCAGGCGTTTGCCAAGATGTTTGAGATCTTCCATATACCGTGGATGACCCCGGTGATGTGCTTTCTGCTCGCTTATGGCGCGATCACCATGGTGGTGACTTGGGTGCTCGGCCCCTCCAAGGGCGTGCTTGAAGTCGCCCGCGAAGGCTATCTGCCCGCCTATTGGCAGGCGCGCAACAAGCACGGCATGCCGGTGCGTATTTTGGTCGTACAGGCGGTGATCTCGTCGCTGCTGGCGACGGTGGTGCTTTTTATGCCGACCATTTCCGGGGCGTTCTGGATCATGTCGGCATTGACCGCGCAGCTTTATATGATCATGTATCTGTTTATGTTCGCGGCGGCGATCAGACTGCGCTATACTCAGCCCGACGTGCCGCGTCCCTACAAGGTGCCCGGAGGCAAATTCGGCATGTGGTGTGTGTCGGGAATCGCGTTTTTGACCTCGATCTTGGCGATCTTTGTCGGGTTCATACCGACGCCGGGAGTGCGCGCAAAGGGAATCGAGGACGAACTTATCTATATCGGGTTTCTCTTCTTCGGTTCACTGTTCTTTATGGCGATACCGATCCTGCTCTATCACCTCTATGAAAAGCGTCATCGTGCCGCCGTCGCCTCCGCCACGGAACAAGCGGCAAAGTAGATGTTGTTTGGAGTATTCGCCGCCGTGATCGGTCTGGTCGCCATGACCGCAAGCGGTTATTGGGGCGTCGGCTGCGGCTGGCTGGTGGTGCCGGTGCTGCTTTATGCCGGAGCCGACGCCGAGACCGCCGCGGCGATTTCGCTGCTGCAGGTGTTTCCGGCCGGCATCGGCACGGTGGCGGGCGAATTTCGTCTGATCGGCTGGAAACGCGGCGGTTTCGGTTGGAAGCTCGCTCTGCCGCTGGCTCTGGCCGGCATGACGGCGGCGGTGTTTGGCAAAAGCATAAACAACGCGCTAACCGGGCATTACGGCTCCAGCCGGCCGATTGAACTGCTGCTGCTGATTTCGACGCTGGTCGCCACGGCTCTGATCTTTGTGCGTCCGCGCGGGCAAAACCCATGCCAGCCAGCGTCGATCACCCCGTGCGACACCGTGCGCGGCTGCATCGGGGCGGCGGCGGTGGCGTTGACGGCGGCGACGCTCGGAATTGGCGGCGGAGTGTTGTTTCGGCCGGTGCTCACGCTCAAACTGAAGCTCTCCGGGCTGATCGTGGGGCGGCTGGTGCGCTTGTTTCTGGTGACTTCGAGCCTCGCCGCCGGGCTGGTCTATCTTTTGGGTGACGGCTCGCTAAACACCCGGGTCTTGTGGCCGGCGGCGGCGATGGCGGTCGGCGGCGTGTGCGGTTTTCCGCTGGGCCGCCGCCTCAGCCGGGTGATGCGTGAATGCGGTTACGGTTCGGATATTATGACCAGTTATGCCGTGGTCGCGGCGGCGGTCGTGACTTCATTGGCGTTGCGGTTGCTGGGTATGCGATGGGCCGGCATGGTCGCGCTGGCGGCGGGCGGAGTGGTTTTGACGGCGATGTTTGCCGTAATTTGGCTGTATATCCCCAAACATAAAAGAATAAAGGAGTAAGATCATGGCAGACGACAACAAAAAACTTGGCGTGATCGCGCTTGCGGCATTGGTCGTCAGCGCGATGATCGGCGGCGGCATATTCAGTCTGCCGCAAAACATGGCGCAAGATGCGTCGGTAGTGGCGGTTATCGTGGCGTGGGTGGTCACCGGTATCGGCATGTTCTTCATCGCCAATACATTCAGAACCCTCGCCGACGCCCGTCCCGACGCCACCACCGGCATTTATGCTTATGCCAGACTGGGATTTGGCCGGTTCGCCGGATTTCAGATGGCATGGGCGTACTGGTTGTGCAACATCTTCGGCAACGTCGGTTACGCGGTGCTGTTGATGGATGCGTTCAACTATTTCTTTCCCGGCACATTCGCCGGCGGAAACAACCTGTGGTCGATCGTAGGCGGTTCGCTGGTGATCTGGATCATGAACTTTGCGGTGCTGGCCGGGGTGCGGCAGGCGGCGTTTGTCAACGTCATCGGCACGATTTGCAAACTGTTGCCGATCGCGCTTTTCATTCTCATTATGCTTTTCGCATTTCGCTGGATGTTTTTTACCACCGACATGTTCGGCACTGAAACGATACCGCATCTGGAGATTAAACCGCTTGGCGGCATGCTCGGCCAGGTGAAGTCTACCATGCTGGTCACGCTGTGGGCGTTTATCGGTATCGAGGGCGCGGTGGTGGTGTCGGGACGCGCCAAGAGCCAAAAAGCGGTCGGTATGGCTACCTTGATCGGGTTTCTCGGATGCCTTGTGATTTATTTTCTGCTCTCGGTGCTGCCTTTCGGCCGTATGTATCAGCCGCAGTTGGCCGGTTTGGCCAATCCGTCGACCGCGCCGCTGCTTCAGGACGTTGTACATGGCGAGTGGGGCGGGGTGCTGATGAACCTCGGCGTTATTGTAGCACTGCTCACCAGCTGGCTGGCGTTCACGATTATGGTCGCCCAGATACCGTTTGCCGCGGCCATGGACGGCACGTTTCCTCGCGTTTTCCGCGCCGAAAACCGCAGCGGCACCCCCACGGTTTCGCTGTGGGTGACCAGCACGGTGATGCAGCTCACCATGATCTTGGTATTCTTTGCCAATAATGCGTGGAACACCATGTTGTCGGTGACTTCGGTGATGATACTGCCGCCCTATCTGGCCTGTACGCTCTATCTCTGGAAACTCTGCGAAAAAAACGAGTACCCGGAGAAACTTCCGGTCGGCAAAGCGATGGCGTTTCTGTGCGGTGTGGCCGGTTCGCTTTACGCGGTCTGGATGATCTATGCAGCCGGAGTGCAATATTTGCTCATGGCGTTTTGCTTCCTTGCCATCGGCATACCGGTGTACGTCTGGGCGCGTCATGACGCAAAGAAAGCGGCGACGGTCGATAAATCCGACAAGAGCGACGATGGCCGGCTTTTTACCCCGGCTGAGGGTATTGGAGCGGTCGTTGTCATCGCGGTAGCGGTGGCGGCCGTGATCCTTTTCGCCACCGACAAAGTAAGCCTTTAACGATTGAGGAGGAGTTTATGATGAAAGATATTGCAACAAGAAGAGTGTTGATGATCGCGGATGATTCGGTGGAAAACAGCGAAGTCATATGCGGCGCGCTTGAGGCATTGGCCGATGAACTTGCCGAGCGCGGCGTGGTGACGGTGCATGCTCCGTCGTATGCGGAGGCGCGCCCCATGATCGAAAACGATATGGATTTCGACGCCATTTTGCTTTCCACCGACATGAAGCTCAACAACGCCGAGGAGTCGGCCGGTCGTAAATTGTTGCGCCGCATTGATGAAAGACAGTCGTCGGTACCGGTTTTCCTGTTGGCCGACCGGGCCGATACGGCGGAGGCGTTGTCGGATGAACTCATGAAGCTGGCCGATGAATTTGTATGGATTTTTGAGGACAGCCCGATGTTCATCGCCGGACGCATTGAAAGCGCGATCGCCCGCTTCCGCGAAGAACTTTTCCCGCCGCTGATGCGGGCGGTGTGGGAATACAATGAATCCAATCACGAATATTCGTGGGCCGCTCCCGGTCACCAGGGCGGACGCGGATTCACCAAGTCGCCGGCCGGTAAGAAGTTTTACGACTTTTACGGCGAGAACCTTTTCCGCACCGACACCGGTATCGAGCGGTCAAGCATCGGGTCGCTGCTCGACCACTCCGGGGCTTTTGGCGAGAGCGAGAAGATGGCGGCAAAGGTGTTTGGCGCAGACCGTTCTTATTCGGTGGTGGTGGGCACGAGCGGCTCGAACCGCACCGTTATGCAGGCCTGTATCGCCGAACGCGAACCGGTGCTTTGCGACCGCAACTGTCATAAATCGATCGAGCAGGGGCTTATCCTGACCGGCGCGGTGCCGCTCTATATGCTGCCGACCCGCAACCGTTACGGCATCATCGGGCCGATTTTGCGGCGCGAAATGTCGCCGGAGGCGGTGTGCCGTAAGCTGGGCAACGTCAAGGTCGATCACGTCACACCCAAGGGGCCGCTCTCCTACGCGGTGGTCACCAACTGCACCTATGACGGGGTGTGTTACAATTCGGCCAAGGTCGAGGGCGAACTTGAGAAATCCTCCGACCGCATCCACATGGACGAGGCGTGGTACGGTTATGCCAGGTTTAATCCGCTCTACAAGGATCATTACGCCATGCGCGGTTCGCCGTCGAGCCACAAGGGGCCGACGGTCTTTGCCACGCATTCGACCCACAAACTGCTCAACGCCCTGTCGCAGGCGTCGTATATTCATGTGCGAAACGGCCGGCGGCCTATTCTTTTTGAGCGCATGAACCAATCCTACATGCTGCATGCCACCACATCGCCGCTGTATGCGATTTGCGTATCCAACGACATTTCGGTCAAGATGATGGACGAATGCGGCAAGTCGCTTACTCAGGAGGTGATCGACGACGCGGTCGATTTCCGGCAGGCGATGGCGCGTCTCTACCGCGAGTTCACCGATAAGGGCAGCTGGTTTTTCAAGCCGTGGAACCCGGACAAGGTCACATGCCCCCGATCCGGCAAAATCTATGACTTTGCCGACGCTCCGCGCGAACTGCTCACCCGCGAACAATCGGTATGGCGGCTCGCCCCCGGCGACAACTGGCACGGGTTCAAGGATCTGGAAGACAACTGGGTGCTGCTTGACCCGATCAAGGTAAGCATACTTGGCCCCGGTATGGGCGATGACGGCAATCTGCTCAAGACCGGGGTGCCGTCCGCGCTGGTGTCGAGTTACATCTATGACCGGGGCATAGTGCCGACCCGTACCACCGATTTCCAGTTAATGTTTCTCTTTTCGATGGGTATCACCCGCGGGAAGTGGTGCACGCTCATCAACGAACTGCTTAAATTCAAGGAGTTCTACGATCGCAACGCGCCGGTTTCCGAAGTGCTTCCGGGGCTGGCCAAGGCATATCCCGCCGCCTACGGAGAAAAAGGCATCCGTGATCTTGGCGACCGCATGTTTGAATACATCCGTGAGCACAAGCCGGGTGAAAAACTTGACGCGGCGTTTGCCGATCTGCCTGAAATGGCGATGACGCCGCACGATGCGTTTCTGGCGATCGTGCGCGACGAGGTCGAGACGGTGCCGTCCGACAAGCTGGCCGGTCGGGTGACCGCAAATTCGATCATACCGTATCCTCCCGGCATACCGATGTTGATGTCGGGCGAGAGGTTCGGCACGGACGATTGTCCGCAGATCGGTTATCTGCATGCGCTGGAGGCGTGGGACCGGGAATTTCCGGGGTTTGAACACGTCACCGAGGGCAGTACGGTTGAAAACGGCCGTTATTGCGTGATGTGCGTGCGGGAGAAATGAGTTATGACTTCCGCTTGGCGACGGTTTGACGCTTTTGCGCCGGCTACTGCCATTATATGAGCATCTTGCTTGTCTGAAAACTGTCTGTCGGCGGAAGTCCTTTTATTCTTAAATTGAAAACATTCCGGCGGTGCTGGCAAAAGTCTACACCGCCGGTTTTTTTTTACAATTCCGGGAATTTTGTTTATGATCTCTTGAACTTTGTCTGGTTCTTTGTATAGTATATAAAATATATTAATAGACAAAGGATCGCGGAGGCTTACCGTTGGAGTACAAAGAAGGGCAAAAAGCCTATCAGGTGGTGGAAGACACCATCAGACGCCGGATCGAAGACGGCAGCTATTCGCTTGGCAGTCGGCTTCCCACCGAGCTTGAGTTGGTGAGTGAATTCAACGTCAGCCGTATGACGGTAAGTCACGGCTTGGCCGAATTGATCCGTGAAAACTTGATTAAGCGGATACCGGGGCGCGGCACCTTTGTCTGCCGGCGCGAGATAAGTTCGGGCGACGTCAAAGAAAATTCGACGGTGGTGCGCTGCGTGTGGCCGGGCGAAATATATTCGCAGCCGTTTGCCGGCAACGGCATAATCCAGGGCGTTTTTGACGAATTGTCGGCGCGTTCGATCCAGACCGGCATCGCATTTTACCGCAACGGCGAGGAGTTTGACCGCATCTTTCAAAATCACGAGTCCGGGGTTGGATACATCGTTTGGCCCAGCCCGATCGCCTCGGTGCAGCGGAGGATCTCCAAACTCCAAGCCGCGGGGGTGCCGCTGGTGATCCTTGACAATGTGCAACCCGGTTTCTCGGGTTGTTTCGTCGCCACCGACAATCAGGCCGGGGCGCGTATGGTGATCGATCATCTGGTCGCCTGCGGGCACAAGCGTATCGCTTACATTTCGCCGGAGCCGAGCATGAGCAGTCTGGCCGAACGCTGTGCCGGAGTGATTTCCGCGTTTGCGGCCAACGGTTTGCTGGCGTGCCGGGAATATTTCGGCATAATCCCTTGTTGCGACGAGATACTGCCCGACCGGTACGCTTCCGGGCAGCACGCCTTTATTCGCGGCTGGATCGAGCGTTTGCTGGCGTATCCGGAGTCCCGTCGCCCCGACGCGATCTTTTGCAGCAATGACTTTATTGCCGTATCGGTGATGAATATCCTGATCGAGCTTAATTTGCGTGTGCCGGAGGATTTTTCGCTGGTGGGTTTCGACAATATTGATTACGCCCAGCTTCTTCCGGTGCCGCTTACCACGGTGGCGCATGACTTTCAAAATATTGGCCGGGTGGCCGGGCGGCGTCTTTATGAACGCTTTTTCTCCGGCGGCGGTTATGGCTCTTTGGTTGAAAAAAGCAATGACCGCTATCTGGTCATGCCGAAATTGATTTTACGCGATTCGGTAATGGACAGGAGAAAACAAGTCGCTGCCGGCGGCGTTTTATGATAGTCCGATTTGTATAGGTTTTTGTCTTGCTGTTATCAGCCGGATATGTTGACATTTGGCCAACATGTCCGGCTGACTTTTTTTGTGTTATTGGACTAAATATACCGCTTTAAGCTCAAATACGGTCAACTTTTTGAACGTAGTTTTTATAAATTAATAAAACTTCCTGTTTTTTTTGTATTTATCTCTTGACGTTTGTCTTATTGTTTGGTATAATATGTATAGACAAACGAATAGACAATAGCGAGGGTTACCGATGGAACATAAAGAAGGGCAAAAAGCCTATCAGATGGTGGAAGACACCATCAGATGCCGTATCGAGGACGGCAGCTATTCGCTTGGCAGTCAGCTTCCCACCGAGCTTGAGTTGGTAAGTGAATTCAACGTCAGCCGTATGACGGTAAGTCGCGGCCTGGCCGAATTGATCCGTGAAAACTTGATTAAGCGGATACCGGGACGCGGCACCTTTGTCTGCCGGCGCGAGGTAAGTTCGGGCGGCGTCAAAGAAAATTCGACGGTGGTACGCTGCGTGTGGCCGGGCGAAATTTATTCGCAGCCGTTTGCCGGCAACGGCATAATCCAAGGCGTTTTTGACGAATTGTCGGCGCGTTCGATCCAGACCGGCATCGCATTTTATCGCAGCAGCGACGAGTTTGACCGCATCTTTCAAAATCACGAGTCCGGGATCGGATACATCATTTGGCCCAGCCCGATCGCCTCGGTGCAGCGGAGGATCTCCAAACTTCAGGCCGCCGGGGTGCCGCTGGTGATCCTTGACAATGCACAACCCGGTTTCTCGGGGTGTTTCGTCGCCACCGACAATCAGGCCGGTGCTCGTATGGTGATCGACCATCTGGCCGCCTGTGGACACAAGCGTATCGCTTATATCTCGCCGGAGCCGACCATGAGCAGTCTGGCCGAACGCTATGCCGGAGTGATTTCCGCGCTGGCCGCCAACGGTTTGCTGGCGTGTCGGGAATACTTCGCCATGATTCCCGGCGACGAAGCATTGCTGCCGGCGCGATATGCTTCCGGAAAACATGCCTTTATTCGCAACTGGATCGAGCGTTTGCTGGCGTTTCCGGAGTCCCGCCGCCCCGACGCGATCTTTTGCAGCAACGACTTTATTGCCGTATCGGTGATGAATATTTTGATCGAACTTAATTTGCGCGTGCCGGAAGATTTTTCGCTGGTCGGTTTCGACAATATCGATTATGCCCAATGGCTTCCGGTGCCTCTCTCCACGGTGGCGCATGACTTTCAAAGTATTGGCCGGGTGGCCGGGCGGCGTCTTTATGAAAGGTTTTTCTCCGGCAGCAGTTATGATGCCGCCTTTGAAAAAAGCAATGACCACTATCTGGTCATGCCGAAATTGGTTTTACGGGATTCCGTAAAGGATAGAAGAAACAGTGACCAAACCCAAAGTTCCCTTAACTCTAAATGAAAGGATTGTCTCATGAACAAAAAACACTTCACGCTTATCGAGCTCCTGGTGGTCATTGCAATCATCGCAATTCTCGCCGCCATGTTGCTGCCCGCACTGAACTCCGCCCGGGAACGCGCCCGTCAGGCCAGTTGCACCAGTAACCTTAAACAGATCGGTTTGGGTATGCTGATGTATGCCGACAATGACAAAGACGGCCGCGCGCCGATTGCGGAGAAATCCGCCGACGATGGCGATATGGTCAACTGGGTGCAGCTGCTGCTCGACGGCAGTTATGTCACCTCCGGGGTGTTCACCTGCGGATCGCAGGCCAACTCCGCCCATCATAAATACGATATGGGCACCACTTATGGTGACATCGTAGTATCCTACGGTGTAAACTCCTATCTTAACAGCAAGGATCACGGCGATCAGAGACCGCGTCTCTCGGCGATCAAGATCCCGACGATCAACGCCATGGTTGCCGACGCCAACCTCTCCCGCGCCACCGGCTACAATGCCAACGAGCGTTCTGTGGTAGCCAACGCCAATGGTGCCAAGGGCGAGAAGACCGGTACGGCCAACACCAGCCAGGCCAGACACAAAGACAGCAGCAACATCGTCTTTGTCGACGGTCACGTCGGTGCGCTTACCCAGAAGCAGATTCTCATCGTGAGCGACAATCCGGATCTCCGGTTTGGCAATGAATGGGGCTGGTAATATATGACGATAAAAAGAAACATCATTATAACCGCGGTCGGAGGTGTGATAATCGCCTCCGGCCTCGCGGCCGCCCAGACGGCGGCCGCGCCGGAGACGATGAAGAATCGCCCGATCGCGGTAAGCAAGGTCGATCAGGTTGACGGAGAACTGGGCAACGTATCCATCGCCAAGTTCGGTCAAAACGGCGACTACTGGCTTTTTGATTTCGAAGACGCTTTGCTCGAAAACAATGATCGCTGCGCCTTCGGCAAAAACGCCTTTACCGTAAAGGGGCTCAAGCGCGAGTCGCGTGCGGGCTACTTTATGTCGGGTTCGCACTCTCTGGTGGGTGCGGGCCGGGAAAAACAGGTGACGGCGTCGATCGGGTTTGACCGCCCGGTCAAAGGAGTCGGCTTTGTGGCGCAATTTGCCACCGGCACGCTCCGCGTGGCTTTCTTCAACGCCGACAATGAAAAGATTTGGGAGGTCGAGCAAAACGGGCAGGGGGATCCCTCCGGCAACGGCACTTGGGCGGATTATTTCATCGCCCACGAGACGCCTAATGAGTTCGGCGAGATCAGCCGGGTCGAATTTATGCGGCTCAACCTAAACGAAGGTTCGATTCCTGAATTTGCCGTCGATGATCTGGTCGTGCGCGAAGGACTGCCGCCGCTTAAAATCGTCGAGCCGCAGGAGAAAACGGCGGATTTCTCGCTTCTGGTCGGCCGTCCCGGTGAAGCCGCGCCTTTGCGCGGCGGCAAGCCGTCGTATGCCATTGACGGCCGACAGGTCAAGCTGGTCAACCGTCTTGACGGTGTGGACTATGCTTATACCTTGGACGCCGCACAGGGGCTTAGTTCGCTTGCCGCCTCGGTCAACGGCGATCAGGCGTTGACGGTCGGCGCGAAGTGGCCGTTTGCCATGGACGGGGTTCCGGTCGCGTGGCAGCTTAAAAACGCGGTTCGCTCCGCCGACGGGGTCAAACTTGAATATCTTTGGAAAAATGCGAAAGCTGAACTCCCGGTGACGGTCAAACTGTCGCTTTCGGGCGGTTCGCTTGTCATCGACCTCGAAGCGAAGCAGGGCGGGCCGGCTCTTGCGATCAACCCGCCCCGGCTGGAGAACGTGCTTAAAATCTCCGACTCCGGCAACACGGCCATGCGCAACGGCGATGCGATCGCTTTTTACGGTTTCGGCGGGGATATTGCGTATATTCCCTCGACACAGCGTTTTTACTCGTACAATGTGGATTGGACTCGCTCCGCCGGTCTTACGCCATATCCGGGTATATCTTACAGTCGGGTTGACGGCAAAGCTCCGGCTTTGCGCGAACGCCTGGTCGTCACGCTTGCCGATTCTCTCGACAAGGTGCTGCCCGGCATTCCCAATCAGGTGTCGCCGTACCGCAAGATGATTTCAGGCTCGGTGATCGTCGAATTCTGGTACGGCCACTTTGACGAACTCAACGAACTCCTTGCCACGGCGCACGCTTACGGCATGGACGATCTCATCGTGCTGATGCACCGCTGGCAAAACGCCGGGTTTGACCGCAAGTACCCGTCGGTGATGCCGCCGTCGCCCTCGCGCGGCGGATTGGATTCTCTGGCGGACGCGGCGGCGACGGCCAAAGCCAACGGCCAGCGCATCGCTCTGCACGAAAATTACAAGGACTTCTACCCGGATTCACCGTTGTGGAATGAAAACGATCTTTTGCTCGATTCCTCCGGAAAACCCGCCAACGCGTGGGCCGATTCCAAGGAAATGGCACCGGGCAAGATCGCCAAGTATGCCCGGCCGATCATGGAGTCGATACATAAACAAATCGGCACCACGGCGTGTTTCCTTGACGTGCACAGCACGCATCTTCCGTGGTGGCGGGTCGATTTCCGCAAAGGAGTGGCGGGT
>JAQVVK010000153.1 GCA_028698975.1 Victivallaceae bacterium | reverse complement strand
GATGCGGCCAAATTCGCGGGCGATCGAGGGCAGCCAACCGGTGTCGGCGGCGACGATCGCGCATTCGTCGGGCGCAAATGCGCCGGTTCGCGACGCCAGCGCGGCGGCAAGACGCGCCCCCTCATCCGGAGAATTCACCAGAAACACCCGGTGATCAAATTCACCGAAATCAAGCGGTTGCGACTCCCAATACTCCGGCTTCGGCGACCCGAAGTCGTCGAACTTCATCGCGTCGCCCTCGGCGGAGGCGATCCATATTTCGACTTCACGCGACTGCGCCAGAAACTCCAGCCGGCGACGGGCGGGAAGCGGCAGATCGGGTATGGCGATCACCACGATCCGGGCGATGTCCGCAAACGGGGCGGCATCGGAAATCAACTTTTTCTCAAGCTCGGCAACCGAACACAACCCGAACCCACTGAGCAGTTTATCGCAACGCTCCTCCAAGCGGATCAGCTCCCCTCCCCGCGCCGGAAACGCGCCGCGCCGGGCGGCATCGGCAATCGACAGCCCGCCGGATAAAAGTTCGCGCTGCAAGGCGGCCAATTCGCGGGCGATACGCAATGTCACCGCCTGATCGCCGCGCTCGTAACCGACCGGGAAAAGGTGCGGGAAATCCTTCGGATCGGCGTTCTCCGCCGTGCGTTGCCACGCGGTCAATTCCTCGATCGGCTTCGGAACGGCATGATCGGGGGTGCCGCGGCGGATAAAGCCTCCGGGCGTTGTCATTTCGGGAGCCAGCAGCGCGCCGGTCATGGCGGCCAGTTTGTCCGAAACAATGCGCACGGCGCGACGCCCCGGCAGCATGACCAGTGTATCGGCCAGCGACGGTGGAGTCGAAGCGGCGGCGTATTCGGCCAGCCGCCTTGCGGCCGCCTCCGGAAGCAGGGAACCGCCGCCTAAAAATACTCTTTTTATCATAATAGTGAAAATCTACACCATTTGAACATTATTTCAAGTCGGTTCGCTTGAAAAAACGGTTATCCGATGTAAATTTCAACCAGTGGAAGATACGGCCCAAAGTGGCGTCGGCCAGTCCGGCTTCGTTCTTGCGGCCAAAATGGAGTCGATCAATGTCATTCTTCAGAAACCGCAGTCTGGTTTTCAAACAGTGTTTTTGGGTTCTTGCCGGCGTGATCGTCATTGTCGGCAGCATTTTTTACTTTATGCGGGAAGAAGCACTCAGTTTGTTGACTTCATCGCTGCGCAACCGCGCCGAACAGGTCGGCGAATCGACGGTGCGGCGGCTCGATCAGACTTTCCTTGAGTGCCAGCGCATCGCCGAAATGCTGTCGCTGCGGATGGAGGAAGGACGCCTCTCCGATGCCGAACTGGCCACGATAATGCAAAATTCGCTCAAGATCGCCAACCGCAGCCGCCCCGAAGTGGTCGCTCTCGCCGTCTCCTTCAGGCCGGGAGCGTTCGGCGACAACCGGCAACGTATGCTGCTGGTGCGCAGACAGGGCGACGATTCCGAGGTGATCTCCGGCGGCAACTACCTCGACAAGAGCTGGTACATCACCCCGATGCGAACCGGTCGCGGTCTTTGGTGCGAACCGTTTGTCGGCGACTTCATACGCGAACCGATCGGCATTTACTGTATACCGTTCTTTGAAAAGACTCCCGACGGCAAGCGTAAACCGGCCGGAGTTCTTTGCATAGATATTTCACTGGCCTGGCTCAACGACGTCATCTCCGACATCAAGATCGACCGCTCCGGATATGCATTCATCCTTTCCAAGACGGGGCGGATCGTGGTTCACCCCGACAAGTCGCTGGTGTTCAAGGAGAGCTTCGACTCGGTGGCGGAAAAACGCAACGACCCCGCACTAAAGAAGATCGGCCAACACATTGCCGGCGGCGAACACGGCTTTTCCGACTACACCTCCGGCAATTCCGGCCGTCACTCGTGGATAGTTTACCTCCCGCTGGAAAGCAACGGCTGGATGCTCGGCGTGGTGTTTCCAGCCAACGAACTCTTTGGATTGGTCGATCAACTTTCCGGTTCGCTGCTTTGGCTGGGCACGGGTGGGCTGCTCATCCTCATGGGAGTGGTCGCCTTGATCTCAATACGGTTGACCCGCCCGCTGCAATCGCTGGCCCGGGCGGCCGGAGAGATCGGCAAAGGCGATTTCACGCAGCAAATGCCGGAGCTCGAAAGCGGCGACGAGCTGGGGCAACTTGCGCTGGCGTTTCGCCGCATGCGCGACGCGCTGGTCGAGCATATCGCCGAACTCAAAGCGGTGACTTCGGCCAAAGAAAAAATCGAAAGCGAGCTGAAAGTTGCCAAGGAAATCCAAAACAGCATTCTGCCGGAAATCCTGCCCCCCTTCCCCCAAAGCGGCAAATTCGAGGTCGATGCGCTGCTTAATCCAGCCCGCGAAGTGGGCGGCGACCTCTATGACTTCTTTCTTCTGGACGACAACAAAGTCGCTTTGGTGATCGGCGACGTTTCCGGCAAAGGGGTGCCCGGCTCGCTTTTCATGGCGGTAACTCAAACCTTGCACCGCGGCATCGCCCACAGCGACATCACGCCGGGCGAAATTGTCGGTAAACTGAACCGCGCCCTCTGCCGCAACAACAACACCATGATGTTTGTGACCTACCTCTTCGCCAAGCTGGATCTATCCCGGGGCAAACTCCGCTGGAGCAACGCCGGCCACAACCCGTTTTACATCCGGCGGGCCGACGGCTCGGTCGAGCGGGTCACCGAACGGCACGGGGTGCCGCTCGGCATCGCCGACGAGCGCGAATACGGATTCTCCGAGTATGAACTTCTCCCCGGCGACCTGATCTTTTTCTACACCGACGGCATAACCGAGGCGATGAACGCCAAGGGCGAACTGTTCGGCGACCGGCGGCTGGCCGAATTTGTTAAAAATTGCGGTGAGAGTGATCCACACCGGTTCAACACCGAGCTGTTAAGGCGGCTGCATTTATTCTGCGGCGACGCGCCGCAATACGACGATATTACCATATTGACGCTGCATATGCTGCAAAAATGAAGAAGCGCACCGCCATTATCGCAACGCTGGCCGCCATTGCGCCGGTAACGCTCGCGATATTGTTGTTGCGCGGGATCGACCCGGCGCAGACCCGGTGGTTTCCCGATTGCATGTTGTACCGGTTAACCGGGTTATACTGCGCCGGATGCGGCATAACCCGGGCGTTGCACCGGTTGTTCAACGGCGACGCAGCCGGAGCGATGAGACTGAATCCCTTGATCGTACCGGCGGCGGTCGCGGCAATGCTCTTGTTGCTGCGGCCGAAATGGTTCGGTAAAAAATGGGTCCTGATTTCCATGGCGGCGACAGTTGTGCTGTTTACCGTGTTGCGCAATCTGCCGTGGGAACCCTTTGCCATGCTCGCGCCGCACGACTGAAAAAATGCGATTACCGCTCTTTTTTTTCGAAATAGGCGGCGGCGTGTTTCAAGACCAGACGGGCTTCACTTCGCCGCGCCGCGCCGACCGGGCCGTCGGCCGGGTCGTCGCCGACATCAAGTTTTTGCGCGGCTTCAATCAGTTTTTTGGCATCCGAACCGGAAATTTTTGCCGCCGGAGCCCGCAATTTATCCACCGCGCCGCAAAATGCGGCCAGCGAACACGCCGCCCGATCGACGTCGCCAAACCCAAATCTTTGCGGCAAAACACGATCGGTCACCGCCAGCGGCACCGCCGCCACTCCGCCGTCGTCCAGATTTCCAATGAGGATTGCAACCGCCAGACCGCGCCCGTCAAGCACCGCTCCGCCGGAGTCGCCGTGATTTACTGCGTCACCCTTGATACGCCAAAACCGCCGATCCGTACCGGTCTCGATCACGCCATACTTTCCAACATACATGCAATCACGCACCGGAGAATCTCCGCGACGGAACTTCAGATCGGGCAAACGGTCACACTCCAACGCCGCAATATCATAATCGCCGAAAAAAGTCACCGCGTTAATCCGCCGCACCATGCCGTTGCCATCGATCACCCGCAGCCGGGGATTGCCCGCCACCAAATGGGCCGCGGTAAAAACCGTTGTCGAGCCGTCGCTTTGCTCCACCACCGCGGCGCGCCCGGTCAAACGATCGCCCACCACCGCGATTTCGGCGGCGGCGGCGGTCATTCCCACGGCCAGAACCGTGAAACCAAGGCTCAAACACATTTTTTTAAGTGATCTCATATTGTTTTTACCAGAAAATGACATATATTAAAAAATACCGGAACTTTGTAAATCAATCAGTAAGTAATCAATGGAGGCAGCTTATGTCGCTTGTTACTCAAATGGCTCCTGATTTTACCGCCAACGCGGTGATGGCCGACAACACGATCTCCCCTTTTACCCTGTCGTCTCTGCGCGGCAAATATACCGTGCTGTTTTTCTACCCGATGGACTTCACTTTCGTCTGCCCGACCGAGTTGATCGCCTTTGACAACGCGCTGAAACGGTTTAAGGAGTTGAACACCGAGGTGGTATCCGTATCGGTCGACTCCGAATTCAGTCACTTCGCGTGGAAAAACACCGAGCGCAACAAAGGCGGCGTCGGCTGTTTGCATTACCCGATGGTGTCGGATTTTGACAAATCGATCAGCCGCAACTATGGTGTGCTCATCAACAATTCGATAGCCCTGCGCGGATTGTTTCTCATCGACCGCGACGGCGTCGTGCGCCACGAACTCATCAACGATCTCCCGCTGGGCCGCAACGTCGAAGAAGCCCTGCGCATGGTCAAGTCGCTTCAGTTCGTCGAGAAATACGGCGAAGTCTGCCCGGCCAACTGGAAAGAGGGGCGCGAAGGTTTGAAACCCACCGCCAACGGCGTGGCCGAATACATCGCCAAACACAAAGACGACGACAAATAGTCGATTATGCAAAAGTCGATTTTTCTATTTAGATGAGGCAACAAGGCCGACGCGTACTTGAGTACGCGAGGCTGAAGTTAACTATATATAAATAAAAAAGCGACTGTAACCCCGTCCTTTTCGTTTTGTTCTTTTCC
>JAQVVK010000152.1 GCA_028698975.1 Victivallaceae bacterium | reverse complement strand
AACATTCCTACGCCGGTATTGCCCGGATCAGGTTATACGGGTTTGATCTCAGCCGCGCCGCACCTGCGTGCGCAGCACCCCGATTCTCTATTAATATAGCCCGGTTCGACCGCATTGTCAAATCGGTCAATGCGACATCAGGTACACGCAGATGTTGGCGGCCCACTGAAAGGCCCCGATCCGCTGGTTGTTGGAAAAATGAAATCCCGTCCAGCCGCAATGCAGGTCGCCGGAGTCGATCACCATCACCAGGCGACCCTCGTACCACGCGCCCCAGAGGCCGTTGTTTTTGCCCTGCAAATGAGTCCATGTCTTCATGTCGTAATAACAGTGCCAGATCGGGTGATCCTGCTTGAGCTGGGTGAAGCGCACGCCGGGCAGCACCTCTTTGACCAGACGCACCATGCTGCGGAAAAACACATCCTCCACCGGCTGATGCAGCGCGACGCAGTCGTCGCAAAACAGCACGCCGCCGCGCAGCAGATATTCGCGCAGGTTGTTTTTTTCGGCCGGGGCGAGGTCGATGGCCCCTTTGCCGGAAAGAAACAGCATCGGAAAGGCGCACATGTGGTCGAGATTTTTGACATCGACGATATTCCACTCCTGCAAAATATTCACGTCGGTGTTGGCGCGCAGCCACTCCACCACCCGGATGTCGCCCTGCGGATGGTAAAACCACCCGAGATCGGGGTTGCCGTTGGGGTTGTACCCCTTGACCTTGAATTTCAGCCGCGCCCACGACACCCGGCTGCCCCGGGTCGATTCAAACTCCTGCCGGCTGCCGTCGGCGCAGATCGCCGCCGAACCCAGCCACAGGGCGGCCAAAAACAGGATTAACCTTTTCACAGCAGTTTCTCCTTTCGACGCAAAATTAGGTCGGCGCAATAGGCGGCCAGCACAACGGCCAGCAGCCACGGACGCGGCCAAAGCGGAGTGCGTTTTGTTTGCTCCTCGACAAATTCGCGTTCCGGCAACGCGGCGGCGAGATCCAGCTTGTCATCGCTTGCTCCGAGCTGATTGAGCAGCGCATGGTCGGGGGCAAGCAAGGCCAGCTCGATCGGCCCGGAGCTGCCATTGGCGGTAAAACGCAGAGACGGCGCGCCGTCGGCTTCGATGCGGCATTCTCCGCCCCGGCGCGGCGTCACGGTGACTTTGGCCCGGTGCGGGCCGTCGGGTCGGGTATGGAGGGTTTCGGTATGTCCGCCGTTGGTGAACCGGATCGACTCCGGCGGATTTCCGGCCGCGATCGCGACGACTTCGACCGGGGTGTTGACTCCGGGATAGAGTTCGGCAAGCACCCACTCGACGGCGTCCGGGGTTTGCGCCGGGGCGGAAACAAAGGCGAGCAGGTTTTCCCAAAAGCGTTCGCTGTCGGTCGATTGCGACGGCAAAGAGAGCTTCCATCGCCACAGCGGATCGGTGGCGATCACCGCCGACTTGCCGCGGCCGAAACGCTGTACTGCCACGGCCGGACGCTCGCGGCCGTTGACCGTGAGCGTGGCCAGCACCTCGGCTCCCGGTTTGGCGGATTTGACCGGCGCGGCGTCAAGATAGCGCGGGACGAGGTTTTTGCCGTCGGCGCGCATGAAGACCGGGTGGAATTTACCGGCGTCGGTAAGTTTATAGGGTTGCAGCTCCGGCGGCTTGAAGCGGCCGTCCTGATGCCGGATAAACGCATTTTCGTTGCCGAGGTTGCGCGACAAAGCATAGTTGTTGACGCCGCCCTTGAACTGGCGGAGGGCGTCGCTTTCACGCGGCGCGGCGACGTCGATCCGGGTGTCGAACTCGACCGGCAGCAGAGATTCCAGCTCCGAACCGGCAAATTCGGCGGCGGCGCGCGGGTTGCCGGTAATAAAGATCAGGCCGCCGCCGTTTTTCAGATAATCGCCCAGTTGCTGTTGAAGTTGCGGCACGCACTTTTGGCGGTCGACATTGAGTATTATCACGGCGTCAAACATGGTCAGTTCGGCGGCGGTCGGCACGAAACGCCCGGGGTGATCGGCCTCGAACCGGCGCACTTCAAACTCGGTGTCGCCCGACCGCGCGAGACCGGCGCGCAGAAAGCGCACCGCCCAGTCGTGCGAACCCTGCATCAAAAGCACCCGCCGTTTGCGCCGGGGCACCACCCGGCACCGCCAGGCGGCCGAGTGAACCGGTTCGCCGTTGAGCAGCAGACGCGCATTGAGATCGAGTTCGCCGACGTCGCCGGTATCGATCGCGCCGCTAAACAGCCACGCGCCGCCGGCTCCGGAGCGTTTGGCGATTTCGCGGTAGATTTCATGCGAGGAGCCGTCGGTTATGACCAGCTCGACCCGGTCGCCGGAGTCGAGCCTTGACCACGCCACCTGAGCGTTGAACGGCATTTGCGAGCGGCAGACTGCGGTTATTGGCGCATCAAGCCGCCGGAGTTCCAGATGTTTTTTCATGGCCAGCTCGGTGGTGACCGGCACGATGACGAATTTGGTGCGCGCCGCATCGATGGCGGAGCGCGCTTCGCCGGGGGAGCCGCCCGCGTTGTCGATGCCGTCGGTGTAAACCACCGCAAGATCGATGTTTTCGCGGTCGAAACGCCCGGCCAGCTCGGTCAATGCTCCGCACAGCCGGGTGGGGGCGGGGTATGTCCCGATCGGACGGCGGAGCAGACGCTCGATTTCGTCGATGCCGGTGCGCGGCGCGACCGTGTCGTCAAACGACCAGTACGAGAAACGCGTTTCGCCCGGTTTTTGCACCTTTTTCCAATCGCCGACGGCGGAGCCGAGCCGCGATTGACCCAACAGGCCGTTGATCCGCATGCTGGCCGAAGTGTCAAACACTACCGCGACCGAAGTCGCCTGCTTCTTTTGGCGGCTGCTTCGACTTTCGCGGGCGGGGTCGGCAATGCCGAGCAGCAGCATGCCGAAGATCAGGGTGCGCAAAGCCCACAATACGGCTGTTTTCGGGCGGCTTAACCGGTGGCGGGTGAAATAGAGACAGACCGCCGCCGCCACGGAGAGCAGCGTCAGGACAATACCGAAGGCGACCCAGCCGCCGGGGAAATTCCAGACGATCATGGCTTGACCTCCCGGCTGGTTTGGGGTTTTGAAAGCCGTTCAAAATAGGCGGCGGCGGGTTCTCGGTATTCCGGCGCGATGCGGTCGGGCGAGAACGAGTAAAAGACATTGTGCGCCGCCGGTCGATCCCGGGTGGATTCCAACGCCAGTTTCAGTCGCCGCGTGAGCTCCTGAAGTCGCTGAAATTCGACCGCGTTCAAGCCGTGATTGGGCGAGAAATCACGCGCAAGGTCGCGCAAGGCCTCGGCCGCGTCACGCGGAAAACTGGGGCTGTCGCCGGTTTGGTGACGCAAGGCCGCCTCCGCCGCCCGCTCCAGATCGTTGCGCCAGCCGGCGGCGGATTTCCAGTCGCCGTTTTTATTGTGAAAGGCGGCTTCGCGGGTGAGTTTATCCAACTGCTGCGCGGTTTCCGCCGGGGTGTCGCCGCCCTTATTCTCCAATTTGCCAAGTTCGGCCCGGATGTCGCGCAATTTATTTGCCGCTTCCCGGCCGGGGGTGTTCTCGCATGTGAGTTGTTCGACCCGATCGGCGAGTTGGCTCAAGTTGCCGCCATTTTCGCCCGGCTTGGCGGCGGCGGCGCGGCGCAGGGCGGCGGCGGCTTTTGCCATATCGTTTCTGGCCTCCTTTGAAGGAGGCGAATCGGGAGCGGCGGCGGATTTTTTCTCCGCTTGAGCCAGCTTTTCGCGGGCTTCGTCGGCGGCTTGGCCAAAGGAGGACTCGCTGTCGATGCGCATGGACTCCAAACCGCGGCGAAACGCCTGCGCCGCCTGATCGGCAAAGACCGGAAACGCTTTCGGCGCGGCCGATTCCGCCGCCTGCTCCGCCCGTCGCCCGGCGTCAAGACCCTCGGCCGCCGCTTTCAGGGCGGGGTCGGCCAACTGCGGAGTGTGGGTGATGAGTTCGGCCAGATCGTTTATCGCTTTTTGCTCCCCGGCGACACCGGGCGGCAGTTCGCCGGGTGCGGCCTTGACCTTTTCGATCAGGGCAAGTTCGAGGGAAAGAGCCTGTTCGAGCAGTTTTTTCGCCTTTTCCGGAGAACCGGAGGAGGGGGAGGGGATGCCCGACTTGTCTTGATTGCGGTTGTACGCCTTGCGAACTTCGCGCATGGCCGAGGCCAATGCGGCGATCGCCTTGCGCTGATGCATGGCGGCGGCGGCCAACGGCGCACCGGATGGCGGCAGACGGTTGATGAGCGACCCCGCCTCATCCATCTGGCTGGCCGCCTCCGACAGAAGTTTATACATGAGTGGAGTCAGCACCGCGCGCCCGGCGTCGCCGGGGCGGTCGCGCTCGGTTTCCAGATATTTGCGAAGTTCGGCGGCCAGTTCGCGCTGGGAGGCGGCCAGCTGGCCGAATGGTTCGGCAGGGACTTTGGGATCGGCGGCCAGAAGATTGCGCCCGGAGGTCAACAGCTCGGCCAGCTCGATTTCCCGCTCCATGAAAGCGTTGGCTTCATCGATCAACGCCTGCGCTCCGCCGCCGGGCTGGTCGATAATCAACACCTCGTTGCGCAGCGGCTTGATACGCCAGTAAACCGGGTTGGACAACACCTCCACCCCGGCGGAAATACCGCTTACTTGAAGTGTCACCAGATCGTAGGGTTTTACATCAAGTCCGGCCAGATCGATCGCGTCGGAAACAAAGGTGGTTTCGTCCGACACCCGGGGCGGCGCGGTAAAATCGTGTTTTTGGGGTTCGTCGCCGTTGACCGAGACCTGAAACCAAAAACCGCTCCACGGCGCGTTGCTTTCGGCTCGCGCTTCAAATTCGGCCAGATCGATCGGCGCGAGGCGGGTGCCCGGCTCCGGCGCGATCATGCGGATGACGGCGGCAAGTTTGAACTTGTCCGCCGCCGGGTCGGTCGGCGCCGTCGGCGTCTTTACCACGTCGGGCGCCTCGGTTTTGCCCGCCGCCGCCGTAAAGCTGCCGGGAAAAAAAGAGCAG
>JAQVVK010000016.1 GCA_028698975.1 Victivallaceae bacterium | reverse complement strand
CCGTGATCGTCTTGGCGGTCGGCGGATGGGCGGTGTCGCGCATCATGTCGCGCCGCGCCGCCGAACGGGAGGCCGCATTGGCCAAACGCAACACCGAAACGTCGGATGTCGATCGCACCTTCAAGGTCAGACGCGACAATCTGGTCATCGGTTTGTTGCAGGGCGGCAGCGTCAACGCCAGTCAGAAACACAAGCTGTCGCTTCAGGCCAACTACAAGACAAAATTGTTGTGGGTGATCGACGAAAACAGCAAGGTCAAGGCGGGCGATTCGCTGGCCAAATTCGAGACCGACGGCCTGGTCGAGCAGATCGAAAATCAGGAGATCGAGCTTGACAACCTCAATAAGGAGCTGGCCTTGGCTTTGGAATCCGAACGAATCCTGGCCAGCACCAACCTTGCGGATTTGCAGTCGGCGCAGGAAAACCTCCTGCAAACCGAGGATGCTTTACGCAAGTACCGTCGGTTCGAGCGGGTGAGCAAGCGCGACTCGCTGGAGCTGGCGATCAATTCGGCCGAGGACACGCTTACTTCGGCGCGCAAGTCCTATAAAGACATCCGCGACTCCGAAGTGAGCAGCAAATCGGAGGACGCGGAGGCGCAGAAGCGCGAGAAGCTCAAGACGGCGCAGGCCAAAATCGACACCGCTGAAAATGCGCTCGGCACCGCCGAAGACAACCGCAAGGTGTTCCGGCGTTACGACCACCCCAGCAAGATAACCCGTCTCCTCAACGCCTATGAACAGGCCAAACTCAATCAGCGCAAGGTGAAGATCTCCACTTCGTCCAAGGAGATCCAGCAGAAAAAGTCGATTGAAAATTTGCGGATGCGCACTAAACGCGCCTCCGAACAGCTCGAACGCTATCGCTCATATCTGCCCATGATGGAGTTGACTGCTCCGGTGGACGGCGTGGTCATCTACGGCGACCCCGACCGCCGCTGGGGTAATGTCGATGTCAAACCGGGTATCGATGTTGGCAAGGGGCAGGTTTTGATAACCATCCCGGAAATGTCCAATCTGGTGGTTGATTTCGATCTGCCTGAGCAGTACCGTTCAAAAATATCCATCGGCGACCGCGCCGTCATCTGCCCGGATTCACTGCCCGGAGAGAAGTTCGAGGGCGAGGTAATGCACATCGACACTTTGCCGGTCAACCTCGTGATGTGGGACAGTTCATCGCCCAAGATTTACAAGTCAAAGATCAAACTTGACGCCCAATCCGCCAAGCTGGTAAGCGGCATGAGTGTACGCATCAACATCGTGACCAAGATATTGCCCGATGTGCTGTTTGTGCCGGTCGAGGCGATCTTTGAAAATGAAGATCGGTTTTTTGTTTACCGGTCAACGCTGGCTGGTCCCAAAGAGACGCCGGTGGTGATCGGGGAATCCAACGACAGTTTCGTCGAGATCAAGTCCGGACTTCAGGGCGACGAAGTCGTTTGCCTCTACCGGCCTTATCAGAAGAAAGGCGAATAAAGTTGGCTCCGGTGGTCAATATTGTCGAACTGCGGGGGATTTGCAAGACCTATATATCCGGCGATCTTCAAGTGCCGGTGCTCAAAGGGATCGATGCAAAAGTCGGGGCCGGCGAATTTGTCGGATTCATCGGCACATCCGGCTCCGGCAAATCGACTTTGCTCAACATTCTCGGCATGCTCGATGTGCCGACCGGGGGATCGTATCTTTTGGAGGGGGTGGATGTAAGTTGCCTCAGCGATTCCGAACAGGCCACGATACGCAATCGCAAGATCGGTTTTATTTTTCAGAGTTTCAATCTGTTTCCGCATCTCTCGGTCGAGCAGAACATCGCCGTGCCGATGCTTTATGCCCGAGTGCCGGGACGGGTGCGCCGCGCCAGATCGCTTGAACTTGCCAAACGCGTTGGTTTGGGGCACCGGCTGGGGCATCGGCCGACCCAGCTTTCCGGCGGCGAATGTCAGCGGGTGGCTATTGCGCGGGCGTTGTCAAACCAGCCGGCGTTTATTTTGGCCGACGAGCCGACCGGCAACCTCGACGAAAACACCAGCAACGAGATCATGGCATTGTTTCATGAACTTAATAATAATGGAGTGACTATCGTCATGGTCACTCACAATCCGGCATTGGCGCCGCATTACGACAAGATAATCCGGCTGCGCGACGGTCGTATCGACGACCGGCCGTTTGAATGGGAGGGCGGCAAAAAATGATGCTTCCCGTCGATCTTCTGGTGATGTCGTGCCACAATCTGCTGCTGCATAAGGTGCGTTCGCTGCTTACTTCGCTCGGCGTAATTTTCGGCGTCGGCAGCGTGATCGCCATGCTGGCGGTGTCCGAGGGGGCGAAGCGATCGGCACTCGCCAAGATCGAGGCAATGGGTACCGACAAGATAATCATTTATTCGCATCGTCCGCCGCCGGAGGGCAAGAGCGAGGGCAGCGAAAACGCCAGTATTGTGGAGCAGTACGGCCTCACCGAGCGCAATCGCGAGCATATCATCAAGATGGACAACGTGAAGCATGTGACGTCGCTTTTTGACGTCCGCAAAAAGGTTCTGCGCGGGATCACCCGCACCGATCTCAAGTTGATCGGCTGCGATTACGGTTTTCTTGAAGATACCGCGGCAAAGGTCGAGCGCGGGCGCTGGTTCAGCCCGGCCGACTTTGAAAACAAGGTCAGCGTCTGCGTTATCGGAAAAAATGTCAAACCCAAGCTGTTTGAACTCGGCCGCACCGACATTGTCGGCAGTCAGATCAGGATCGAGGATGCCGCTTATACCATAATCGGAGTCATCGACAACGAATACGCCACCAAATTTCAGGAGGTTGGCGGCCAGAACGATATGATTTTAATACCGATGCCGACCGCCCGGGCGCGTTATCAGGATTACACTTACAGTTTCGAGGGGCGCAACCGTAATATTTTGCGTATAGAGTATGATGTGTTCATCGTGCGGGTTGGCGAGGTGGGTTATATCGATCACACCTCCAAGCGCATTTCGGCCTATCTCCAGAAAACGCACGGCACTCTGTGCGACTGGGGCATGGTAGTGCCGCTCGAACTCCTGAAACAAATGGAGGATACGCAAAACATTTTCACCATAGTCATGGGTTCGATCGCCGGTATTTCGCTGGTGGTCGGCGGTATCGGAATTATGAACATCATGCTGGCCAATGTTTACGAGCGGCGCAAAGAGATCGGCACCCGCCGCGCACTCGGAGCGCAGAAGTCGGATATTTTGTTGCAATTTCTGATCGAAACCGTTTTTCTCACCACTTCCGGCGGTATTGCCGGTATTGCGGTCGGTGTCGGCATTGGCCGGCTCATCACCCGTTACAGCGGCATGCCGACGGTCTATTCGCTGTGGAGTATCGCGCTGTCGCTGGTGATCTCCTGTCTGGTCGGCGTGATTTTCGGCACATACCCGGCCTACAAAGCCGCGCAGCAAAATCCGATCACGGTTTTGCGGGCGGAGTAATTTTTTACGCGACAAAAATTTTTGGCGGGTTGAAAAAACATGACGGTGGTTATATATTTACCTAAATATGTTGAATAGGATCATCTGATCGGAACGTCATAATTTTTTTCGGAGGACGTAATGGATCTTACTTGTGGTGTAAGAAGGTTGTTCAAACGTCTGCACGGTTCTGCGTCAGGAGCATTGTTTTATCCGATTTTTCTGCTGGTGCTGGTGTTGTTAGGGTTCTCTCCGCTTCTCATGCCGGGGATGCCGAGCGGCCACGATATGCTTTTTCACCTTGCCCGCATTCAGGGACTGGCCGACGCATTGTGCAACGGCAATATACCCAACTATATAAATTTCGATGCCCTTGACGGCTTCGGCTACGCGGCCGGCATGTTTTACAGCGACGCCGGGTTGCTGCTGCCGGCGGCTATGGCCGCGCTGGGGGTGCCGACGCTTATCGCCTACAAGCTGTTTCTGGTTTTGTGGATGATCTTTTCGGCGTTTATGATGTACTGGGCGGTTACCCGGATTTGCGGCAGTCCTTTTGCCGGATTCTGCGCCGGGCTGATGCTGGCGTGGAGCAGCTATATGGCGTGCGACGGTTTCATCAGGGCCGCGCTCGGCGAATATATGGCGGTGCCTTTCATCATCATGGTGTTGCTGGGGTGCTACAATATGCTGTATGACTCGCCGCGCAAATTTATGCCGCTGGCCATTGGCGGAGCGGGGCTGCTGATCGTGCACAATATTTCGACGGTGCTCACGGCGATCGCGGTCGGGTTGTGGCTGTTGTTCAACATGGTGATCTTTTTGCGAGAACCGCGCCGGATTTTCTGGCTGGCGGCGGCCGGGATTGCCGCGCTGGGCGTGGCGGCGTTTTATTTGTTTCCGATGGCGGAGCAGTTGCTTTGCGAAAAGTATTGGCTCAACACATTGAGCGGGTCGGCCCCGATTGCACCCCGTGCGACGCCGGTCATGCGGCTGTTTATCGAGTTGCCGTATATGAAAATGGAGCACTGGCTTCCGCCCGGGATCGGGTTGATTTTTGTAGTGGTGTTCTTCCAGCGTTTCCGTTATCGGGGCGGCAGTGAGCCGGCGGAGCGTTTCCGCGACGCGATGCTGATAATGGGGGTTGCTGCGTTGTTTTGGGCGACGAACTTCCTGCCGTGGGAGGGGTTGCTCCGCAAATTGTCGCTGGTGCAGTTCCCGTGGCGCAGCTATCTTATCGCGACCATCGTTTTGGCGATGGGCGGAGGCATGTCGCTGGCGAAATTGACTCAAGGAAAGCTCAAACGCGAGCGCAAATGGGTGTGGATCCTGCTTTTTGGCTGCGGATTCGCCTGGTTCTTCACGGTTTCGTACATCTATGCGGCGCGGATAAGCGAGCACGACGTGCTGAAATCATTTCGGCTCAAAGACGCCGGCCGCATGGTGGCGGCCGGGTATCATTATCTTCCCGCCGGTATGAGGCCGCAGTTCATCAAAGAGCGCGGAGCAGTGGTCAAATCGTCGGCTCCGGTCGAGAAACTGGTCTATTCCAGACCCCGGCGCGATCTTTTCCGGCTCGAATATGCCGGGGCGGCCGCGGAGGGCGTGACCGTCGAGCTGCCGTTGATCCATTATCGCGGCTACCGGGTTAAGTTTGCCGGCGAAAATGGCGACGCGCCCGTGGTGCGCAGTGCCGATGGATATGTTTCGATCAAGCTGCAGGGGAAAAGCGGAGTGGCCGCCGTGCGTTATGCCGGTACCCGGGTGCAGCACGTTTCGCTGCTGGTGTCGGCGGCGTCCACGCTGCTTTTGCTGTTGATCGCCATATTGAGGTGGAGGCGTCGGGCGGAATGAAATCAAGCTGGGGCAGAGCCTTCTTGATACTCCTGCTTTCGGCGGGATATACAGGAATGTTTTTTCTGATTGAGGGTGCGCTTTTTGTCTTTTTCAGTGAAAGGTTTGCCGACTCGGCCGGATTGTCGTTGCCGGACCGGATACAAGAGTGCATCATCATGGCGTCCCGGCGGTATGATTTCAATATGATGTGCCGCAACCTGATTATATTGGCGTTTAACGCGGCAGTGGGTTGTTTCATCGGGTTTCATCTGCTGCGCGAAAAGGATTCCCGTCATCGCATCGAGCAATCGGAGCATCTTTTGCGCGATGCGTTTAACGTCATCCACGAGGGCGTGTTTGAGTGGATGTACCCCAACGGTCAGATTTTCTTTTCGTCCAGTTTCTTCAAGCTTTGCGGCGACGTCGGGCGGCCGACCGGTTATATTACGCCAACCGCGTTTTGCGACAAAATACACCCGGATGACCGCGAATATTTTCAGGAAAGACTGCGCGATTCGGTGAAATCCGGTCGAAAACTCGACTGCAAGGTGCGTTTGATGCAGGCCGACAGCAGTGTGCTGACGATCAGGATTCAGGCGGATATTTCCAAGGAGGGGCCCGAGGCGTATCGCATTATCGGTACTGCCAGCGATTTTTCGGCGGAGACCAAGGCGAGATGGAGCATCGAGCAAATCTACAATCATGTGAGTTCGGAGACGGGTCGAACGCCGATATGTGTTTTTGAGGCGTCCGGCCGCGATTTGCGGATAAAACGGTGTTTGACCGGCGACCAGCCGGTGGCGTCGCTGCCGGAGGATGAATTCATCGGGCGCACGCTGGACGAGCTGCTCATGCCGGCCGAACTTGCCGAACTGCGCGAGTGGCTGCGCAGTCATGACGACGGTCATGATATATTGCAGCTTGATTTCATGTTGGAGCGTCGCAATAACTTTACGATACCGGCGCGGCTGCTGGTGAGGCCGACCGGGGGAAACAATGACGAAGGCGACGCCAAGCTGCTGGTGACGCTGCGCGATCTCACCCCGGAATACAATGCCAATGTCAGCGCAATGCTGCTCAAGCAGGTGGCCGACAGTCTTATTACCGCGCTGGTGGTTTGCCGGCCGGACGGCTCCATCCATTACTTCAACAAGATAACCCGCCGTATCATGCCGGAAATCGGCCGGGAGCGTCGGTTGTGGGAGTTTCTGCCCGGGATGAGTTCCGATATATACGGCAAGATATTCTCCGACGCCAAGTCCGGCAAGGTGTATCGCTCGTCGGGCATGATCGGCGGCAGGGATTACGAGATCAAGACCTTTTTCATCAATGTTTCGCCGGGATTTGCCTGTACTCTGCTTACGGATATGACCGAATTCAAGGCCAATGAGAAGAAAATCAGCGACGCCTTGTCCGCCGAGCGGCAGGCCAACCGCAAACGGCTGGCGGTGTTGAGCAGTATAAATTACGAATTGCGCAAGCCGTTGACCGGTATCATGGGTTTTGCCGATCTGCTGCGTGACGACGGCATTGACGCGGCCGACCGCAATGAATATCTCAATTTGATCATCGAGAGCGGCAATAATTTGCTTGAACTCTGGTCGAGTGTTTTGGAGCTGACCGGTTGTGAATGCGGACAGGTCGAGGCGGTGCGGGAAAAGATGAACATCAACTCCATGTTGACCAATCTTGACAACAACTACCGGCTCAAAGTGCCGGACGAGGTCAATCTGCGGCTCAACAAGACACTGCGTGATATTGACGCAAACATATTCTCCGACGAATCTATTTTGCTTCGTATTTTCGAAAAACTGCTTGACAACGCCATTCGCAGCAGTCGCAGCGGCTGGATCGAATTCGGATATACCATTTCCGATCAGTCGGTTGATTTTTATGTTTCCGACAACGGGCGCGGGCTTTCCGCCGAGCAGCAGGCCAAATTGTTCGAACCGTTTCAGGTCGAGGATTTGGCTCTTCAGGGCAGTCAGAACTCCGCCGGGCTGGATATGGCGATCGCTCAGCAGTTGGTGCGTTTGCTTGGCGGTAAACTTCTGGTTGAATCAGCCTTGGGTGAAAAAACAACTTTCACATTTTCCATTCCGGTCAAGCCATTTACCGGGGAGGTCTCGTAATCATGCGCGAGCGGCTTAATTTCTTCATTTTCATTGACGCGCTTGGATTTGAACTGGTTTCAAAACATCATTTCGCCAGTGATTTTCTCACCCACCGCTATCGGGTGACCACTCAACTGGGGTATTCGGCGGGGGCGGTGCCGACCATTCTGTCCGGGGAATCACCGGAGAAGCATCATCATTTCAGCTTCTTCCGCTACGATCCGAAAAATTCGCCGTTCCGGTTTATGCGTTTCATGCCCACTTGGATGCTGCCGGATTGGTTATTTTCGCGTCATCGGGTGCGTCATCATATTTCAAAGTTGGTTAAAAGACTGCTCGGCTATACCGGGTATTTTCAGCTTTATTCTATGCCGTTTAAGCACTTGCCTTATATGGACTATACCGAGAAACGCGATATGTTTGTGCCGGGAGGCCTTGCTCCGGTGCGCAATCTGGCCGACGCATGGCAGGGCAGCGATTACCGGATATCCGATTGGCGAAACTCGTCGGATTACAACTTCGACGAGATGGCCTATCTTATTCGCCACGAACGGATAGAAAACGGTTTTCTGTACAGCGCGGAACTTGACGGTTTCCTGCATTTCAACATCGGTTCGCCGGAGAACATCGGCCGCGAATTATTGCGTTACGAGGGCATGGTAAGAAGGCTTTACGCCATGGCGTGCCGTCATTACAAGGTTGTCACATTTGCGGTGATTTCCGATCACGGCATGACGCCGCTGTCGGGCACGATCGATCTGGCGAAAACTTTACACGCCTGGAAATGGGGACGCGATTATATTTCGGTGGCCGATTCAACAATGGCCAGATTTTGGTGGTGCGACCCGGCGAAACGCGACGAGGTGCGTTCGGCGGTAAGTTCGCAGGGGGGCGGTCACTGGCTTACCCGGGAGGAATTGCAGGAGTTTCGGGTCGATTTTCCCGACCGCTATTACGGCGACGATATTTTCCTTTTGGATCCGGGGGGGCAGATCGCGCCCTCCGACATGGGGCGCAATCCATTGCCGGGTATGCATGGCTATTCGCCGCAGGATAAAGACTCCGACGCGAGCTTTTTGTGTAACCGCCAGATTGATTTTCCTCCGGTGTGGATTGGTGACTATTTTCGCATAATGACTTCAAAATAAGGAGATTACAGTATGAAAAAACACAAATTGACCATTGCCGCGGCCGCCGCGCTGATCGCCTTCGTGTCGGGAGGATGCTCCTGGTTTGCCCAGCCGCGCCAGATGATCTCGATCAATCTTTTGCCGCCCGATGCGACGATCACCGTCAACGGGGCGTTGTTTCAGGGGTCTCCCATGTATTACGAGGCATATCGCGGCAACGATATGCTTATTTCTGTACAGCGGCCGGAAAAGCGCACCCGGTATTTTGTGGTGGGGCGTCATCTTTCCAGCACCGGGGTGCTGGACTCGATCGGTTCGGTCATCATATTGCCGATATTCGGTCTGTGCGCTCCGGGCGCGTGGAATTTTGACACCCGCAACATCAACATCGATCTGGACAAGTTTGAGGACAGCCTGATCGAGGCGGAGTCGCCCGACAAGGACGCTACCGAAGAACACCCGGCCGTGATAAATCCGGATAAAAACAGGTGACCGTGATGTCTTATCTGCCGGCATACTGTTTTTGCCGCAACCCTTATCTGCTGGTGTCGTTTGAGTCGGATTTTATCCGAAATGCGGCGTCGTTCAAGCGCGCGCTGCCGGAAAACGAACCGGTCACGCTGCTTATCCAGTTGGGGTGGCAGCGCGAGACCGTTGAAATGCGCGACAAGCTCGCCGCCGAGCTGGCTGATGTGGTCAAACTGATCCCGAATATATCGATCATCGTGCTGGCAAATTCTTTGATTGAGCGCGACAACTTGCGTGCCGTCGGCATTAAATCGGAATTGTGCAATCACAACGCCTTTCTTGATGAACGGCGTATCAGGATCAATTTCCGGCAAAAAAAAGAATTCGACGCCATCTATGTGGCGCGGATTACTCCGTTCAAACGCCATTACCTCGCTTACGGAGTCAAGTCGCTGCGTATGATCGGCTGTTACTCGACCAAGAGTAAACTGGATTGCGCCAATTATGCCGAGGTGCGGGCGCATTTGCCGCTGGCCGATTACTCAAACAGCGTCTGGTCGTCGCGCATACCGCATGAGATACAGCGGGCGCATTGCGGGCTTTGTCTGTCCGCCGAGGAGGGGGCGATGTTTGTCTGCGGAGAATATTTGCTCTGCGGCGTCCCGGTGGTCAATACCGTCAACATGGGAGGGCGCGACACGCTCATACCGGAGTTTGCCATGCGGAGGGTAGGGGATTCCGCCGACGAGGTGGCCGCCGCCGTGGAGTGGTGGAAAGAGCATGCCCCCGACCCCCAAAAGGTTCGAGCCGGTTTTCTGGAAATGGCCGAGCCGCACCGCGAACTGCTGCGTCGGCTGATCTTTGACATCACCGGAAAGAAGATCAAACGCTTTCCGCATAAACTTGGCGTGCGCCGCCGTTTGATGCCGTGGGAACAGCTCTTTCATGGGGTAAGAAAAAAATAGCACCGGTCGGCGGTGGTGATTGGGTTGATGACGCACTCCGGAGCGGAGTGCGTTTTTTTATCCCTGAAGTGCGCCGCCCACCGGATTGCCTTTGAGCAGACGGCGGGTGATGTATGAGGCCGCCCACCAGGCGACCGTGCCGGCCGCCACATCCGAGGTCAGGCGCATGTAAAACACCATGTCGAGTGAACCTGCCCAGCGTGCCAGCAGCGACAGCGGCACCAGCAGCCCGACAATACGCAGCGCATTGAGCCACGCCGCCGCCGTCGGGTGGCCGCAGGCGGTCAGGAAGAATCCGCCGTAACGGTGTATTTCGATCATGCCAAACCCGAAAGGTACGACTGCAAGGTAGCTTTTCATGATGCGAAGCACTTCCGGGTCGTCGGAAAAGAACTTGGTAAGCGGTGCCGCAAAAATAACATAAGCCACCGCCATCAGCAAGCCGTAAAACAAGGCAAAACGCATGGCGAACCGGCGGCAACTGTTGATGCGATCAAAATACCCGGCCCCATAGTTTTGCGCCGCCATCGGCATGAGGGACATGCCCAGTGCCATGGGAAACATGAATGCGAGCACTTCAAGCCGTCCGGCGGCGGCCGTGGCGGCGACCGCGGCGGTACCGAACCCGGCCACGACCCAAGTCACCACCGCGTTTCCCACCGGCAAAAGCAGCATGCCGACCGATGACGGTATGGCATAGGCGGTGATGAGTTTCCACACCCCGAGCATTTGGGTTAGCGGCACTCGGAAAGAGGCCAGCAGATGCAGGCGGTTGCGTATGATGATCAGACTTATGGCTCCTGACATAAACTGGGCGATGACGGTGGCCAGCGCGGCCCCGGTCATGCCCATGGCGGGGAAAACGCCGCCCCAGCCGAAGATAAAAAGCGGATCAAGCACCACATTAAGCCCCAGCCCGCCCAGCATCATAAGACTGGCGGTCATGGTGGAGCCGGCGGCGATCAGAACGTCATTGGCGACGTGGCCGATGGCTCCGGTCACGCTGCCGAGATACCAGACGATCATATATTGAATGATGAGCGGCATGATGACTTCGGACGCACCCAGCAGCCGGAAAGTCGGCTGCATGGTGATTGCGCCAACGACGCCGAGCAGCAGAGAAAAGAGCGCGGTGAGCACCAACCCCGAAGACACGATTCGCGCGGTGCGCACCCGTTTGCCAGCTCCGAGCGCGTGGGCCATCGAAGTCATGATGCCGACCGAAACCCCGCGAAACAGACAGCCGATCAGCATAACCATCGGAAACGTGAACCCCATGGCTGCCAGCGGCTCGGTGCCGAGCTTTGACACAAAATAGGTGTCGGCGATGTTGTAACCTGATATGGCGATGGTGCCGGGCAGCATCGAGATCGCGGTCCCGAGCATGGTCGAACCGATCGACCCGGTAAGGTAGCGTGATTTTTCGGGAGGCATGTTAATCCAGCTGCAAAACGCTGTTGAGCGTACCAAAATCGTTGGAGGCAAAATTTGAATTGCCGTCGTCGAGCACCCACTCGCCGTCGATCACAAATTTGTATTCGTAATAACCGGGAGCCAGCTCAAGCGTCACCGCGTAATGGCCTGCTGCTTTTTCTGGCATCGGTGAGGATTCCGGGTCCCAATCGTTGAACGAACCGGCCAGTTTTACACAGTGCCCCGGCTGGGAATCCAGCGACAGCGACACTCTTTTTTTCGAATTTCCGATTTTTTCAACAATGGTGTACATGACGCTCCCCCCGGCAGCTCAAAACCGCCGATGTAATTAAAAAACGTCTCTTAATATACACCCTTGAAGGATTTTTTCAACTTTTTTTAACAATTTTTTAACGTTTTTACAGCAATTTGGCCGCGAGCGCGGACAATTCGCTTCTCTCGCTGTGAGCAAGAGTTACATGGCCGAACAATCGCTGTCCTTTCATGCGTTCGACCGTAAAACTCAGCCCGTTGCTGGCCGCGTCGAGGTAGGGGTTGTCGATCTGGTGCGGATCGCCGGTAAGCACCATTTTGGTGTCTTCCCCGCATCGGCTGATGATGGTCTTGACTTCATGCGGCGTCAGATTTTGCGCCTCGTCTACCACCACAAACTGACGCGGTATGCTGCGCCCGCGAATATAGGTCAACGCCTCCAGCTCCAACTTGTGAGCGTTGATAAGCCCCTCGGGCGAATAACGCGACGAACTGCGGTTTTTGCTCCGCTCGGTATCTCCGCCCAGAAGGAAATCCAGATTGTCAAAGATCGGCTGCATCCAGCTGGCCAGCTTCGCGCCCTTGTCGCCTGGCAGAAAACCGATGTCGTTGCCCAGCGGTATGATCGGCCGGGAAACCAATATGCGGTCGTAAAGCGCGTCGCTGCCTAGCACCTGCTGAAGTCCGGCGGCCAATGCCAGCAGCGTCTTGCCGGTGCCTGCGCCGCCCACCAGCGTTATCAACCTCACGTCGGGGTCGAGCAACAGCTCCAACGCCATGCGCTGCTCCGGGTTGCGCGGCGAAACATTCCACACCCGTTCGGCGCGCGCCGAAATGGGCGTAAGCGTCTTGTGGTTGAGTATAAGCCGGGCCGGAGCCGGGCGTTTGGTGGCGTCGGACGGGGTCAGCACCGCAAATTCGTTGGGAAACAATTCGAGGCCGCGCGGCGGCTTCAGCGCGTCGCGGTAGAGCTTCTCGATGTCGCTGGATTTGGCCGGCACCTCGGTGAAGCCAGAGTAAAGCGCGTCACTGTCAACTTTGCCGCGTTCGTAATCCATGACCTGCAGCCCCAAGGCGTCGGCTTTGAGGCGCAGATTTATGTCTTTACTGATGAACACCACATTTTTGTCCATCCAGTTGAGAGCACAGGCCACCCGCAAAATGCGGTTGTCTGGAGAGTTGCTCCCCAGATCGCTGTTGAACACCCCGTTGACCCGTTCGGAAAGCTCCTCCGAGTCGATGTCGCCGGCCGATATAACAAAGAGTTTGCCGGTCGCCGCCCCGGAGATGGCGGTCAACTCCACCCCGTCGTGCAGTCGGCCGGGGCGGTAGGGCGGGGCGACCCGCAGCGCGTCGAGGTGACGGATCACCTGCCGCGCGTTTCGCCCCAGCTCGTCGGAGTTCTTCTTGAACTTGTCAAGCTCTTCGATTACCGCCATCGGGATGACCACATCGTTGTCGGCAAACGACTCAATGCTGGCCGCGCTGTGCAGTAAAACATTAGTGTCGAGTACAAAAGTTTTTTTGTCCGACGGCCGACGGCTTTTGGCGGCCGGGCTCATCACGGCTCCGCGTCGTATTGACGCTGGGCGTTGCGCATGGCTTCGCCCTTTGAGCGCACCGCCGTGCCGCTGGCCTGTACCGAGCGCAGAGAGAAAAACATCCATCTCGAACCATCATAATCCGTTGACACCCCGTTTACTCTGGCCGCCCCGCGCGCTTTGGCTTCGCGGGTCAGGAGGGCAACCGCGTTTTCCACGGTCACGGTATTCATAAAGGCGGCGCATTTGCCGTCTTCGGCCGCGCTGCCGACGATGATCGGAAACCCGAAAAAGTACAGTCCCTCAATGGTTACATGGGTATAGCAGACCGCTTTTTCCGACGGCGTGGCCAAGCCGAGCGCGTTGAATTTCTGAGTTGATTCCACGGAGGTGCAACCGGTGAGCACGGCCAAGCCCAGCATTGCGACGGCGAAAATTGATTTTTTCATATATTATCACCTTTCAAATGTTTGAGTGCTTTTGCTCCGATGTCGCTGCGGCAGAATCCGCCGTCAAACGAAATTTTTGCAACGGCGGCGTATGCGCCCTTGATCGCCTCCTCGATCGTCTTGCCCCGGGCGGAAACTCCCAGCACCCGCCCGCCGGCGTTGACAACCGCCCCGTCCTGATTAAACGATGTGCCGGCGTGAAAGACGACCGCTCCGGTGGCGGCAGCCTCACGCAAACCGCTGATGACGTGGCCTTTGGTGTATTTGCCGGGATAGCCGCCCGATGCCATTACCACCGAGACCGCCGGGTCGTCTGACCAGACCAGATCGGCTTCGGCAAGTTTGCCCTCCGACGTCTTCAAAAGCACGTCAAACCAGTCGCCGTCAAACCGGCGCATGACCGGCTGTATTTCCGGGTCGCCGAAGCGCACGTTGAATTCCAGCACTTTGGGTCGGCCGTCGCAGACCATGATGCCGACGAAGATCACGCCGCGGTAGTCGAGGTCTTCGGATTGAACTCCTTCCAGAAATGGCTTGAGGACCTCGTTTTCGATGTCGCGCCAAACCGCCGCCGTAACCACCGGAGCCGGTGAATAAGCTCCCATGCCGCCGGTGTTGGGGCCTTCGTCATGGTCAAAGACCCGCTTGTGGTCCTGCGAGGAGACCAGCGGCACAATGGTTTTGCCGTCGGTGAGTGCGAAAATGGACGCTTCTTCGCCGACCAGACACTCTTCGATCAGCACCTTGGCCCCGGATTCGCCGAAAGCTCCGGCAAAACATTCGTGCAAAAAGTCCAGTGCGGATTTTTCATCGGGCGCGACCAGCACCCCTTTGCCGGCGGCCAGACCGTCGGCCTTGACCACCACCGACTTCTCGCCGTTGGCGAATTCGTTGCGAATATATTCGGCGGCGGGGGCTTCGGCGGTGAACGCCGCCGCCCGCGCGGTCGGAATGTGATATTTGTTCATAAACTGCTTGGCAAAATCCTTGCTGCCCTCAAGCTGGGCGGCGCGGCGGTCGGGGCCGAAAATTGGCAGCTTGCGCGTGCGGAACACGTTGACGATGCCGTCGCAAAGCGGTGCTTCCGGCCCGACCACGGTAAGATCGACGTTGTGGGTTTCTGCGAAATCGGCCAGTTTCTCCAGCTCGTCAACCTTGATGGCGACGCATTCGGCGTCGGCGGCGATACCGGCGTTGCCGGGGGCGCACCATATCTGCTCTACCTCAGGACTCTTTTTCAACTGCCAAACCAATGCGTGTTCACGACCGCCAGAACCGACTACCAATACATTCATATCAACCGCTCCGGAAAAAATTTATTGAAATTGCGGACTTCACGTTGAAATAAGCCCGCCCCGACACTATTATAAAGATAGCTCATGTTTGTCGAAAACGCAAGACAAACAAATGGAAATTAAGGCAAAATCATTTAGTATGAATAATCGCGACCAGATATTAACGATGGACGACGCCACGCTGTCGATGCACTGCACCTTGGAATTCTTTAAGGGTTCGGGGAAGGGCGGGCAAAAACGCAACAAGACCTCCTGCGCGGCGCGAGTGACGCTGACCGGTACGGCCTACCGCGCCGAGGATTGCTCCGAGCGCAGCCAGCACCGCAACCGCTCGGCCGCGCTGCGCAAACTTAAAATTGCGGTGGCTTTCGGCGAGCGCGAAACCCCCGCCGTGCCGCCGCTGCGCAATGTCTGCGCCATGGATAGTTTCGATTACCCGTTGTGGCTGGCGCATCTGCTTGATGTGCTGTCGGAGGCCGCGTTTGACTACCATGCCGCCGCGCCGGTATTGGGGGTGTCGCCATCGGCGTTGCATAAACTTTTAGCACGCGATCCGGATTTGTGGCAGTTTTATCGCCGCAACCGCCAGGCGGAGGATTGAAAAAATGAATGCGCCGGGTTATATTATCCTGCATAAAAATGCGAGGTGATCCAATGGTTCCGGTTGCTCTTGTCGATTATAATATGGGCAATCTCGGCTCGGTTTCCAAGGCGTTGGAGTGCGCCGGAGCCGATGTCAGGGTTATATCACGCCCGGATGAACTTGAACATTTTCAGGTTTGCGTACTGCCCGGAGTGGGCAATTTTGGCGACGGCATGGAGAATCTGCGCAGTTCCGGTTTCGACCGCGCCGTGCCGCGCTTTGTGGATGGCGGCGGAAGGTTTCTCGGCATCTGTCTTGGTATGCAGATGCTTTTGCAAGGTTCCGAAGAAGCTCCGGGCGTCGCCGGGCTGGGGGTTTTCCCTGGAACGGTTGTCCGCTTCCCGGATGACGGAGGGCAAAAAGTGCCGCACATGGGCTGGAACGGCATAACGTTCCAGCCGGGATGCCCGGTCGCCGCCGGGATCCCGGACAACAGTTATTTTTACTTTGTTCACTCGTATTATGTGCCGCCGGCTCCGGAATACACGCTGGCTGCCTGTGAATATATCCGCCCGTTTGCCGCGGTGATCGGGCGGGGGCGTTATATCGCCGCGCAGTTTCACCCCGAAAAAAGCCAGCGTGCCGGTCTGCGTCTGCTCGGCAACTTCCTCGCATTGGCGGAGGGCGGCAAATGAGCCGGGCGGGGCGTTTCCCGTGGCAAAAACTTTATGATCTTCTGTACGGCGTTTACGGTGAATGCGCCTGTCCGCTGCGTCACGACACGCCGTTTCAACTGCTGGCCGCGGTGATGCTGTCGGCTCAGTGCCGTGACGAGCGGGTCAATCAGGTGACGGAAAAATTGTTTGCGGCAGCTCCCGACCCGAAATCGATGGCGGCGTTGTCGGTCGATGAGATCGCCGGATTTGTCCACACTTGCGGATTGTTTCGCAACAAAAGCGAAAACCTCCACCGCTGCGCCGAGCTGATATTGGAGCGGCATAACGGGATTGTGCCCGACACCATGGAGGAGTTGACCGCCCTGCCGGGGATCGGTCGCAAAAGTGCCAATGTGTTATTGGGTAATGTGTTCGGCAAGCCGGGGTTCCCTGTGGACACACATGTCAACCGGGTGTTGAACCAACTTGGAGCGGTGGATTCCGTGTCGCCGGAAAAGATCGAACAAGCGGCATGCGCCGAAATCGAACCGGAAAAGTGGTGTAATTTTTCGCATTTACTGATCCAGCACGGCCGCCGGGTGTGTGTCGCCCGTCAGCCGCGGTGCGCCGGGTGCGTGCTGCGCTCAATATGTGCCGGAGCAAAGGAGTAAAGATGGGATACCTAAAACAGAAGTTCCGCAGCATAAAGAAATTCCCGACCTGGATATATTGGCTGCCGTCGCATCTTATGTGGTTGATGCTGCGCACAATATATTCGTTTCGCATCGATGACCCGCACCATTATATCGAGAACACGAAACGGGCGGTGGCGGTTTCATGGCACAACCGGTTGTTTTTCTTTGCGGTGGCGTTTCCGCACCGGGTGCTGGTGCGCACCGTCGCGGTGGTGTCGCCGTCGCGTGACGGCCAATATATCGCCGATTTGATCTCCACGCTCGGTTTGCGCAGTTTGCGCGGTTCGTCGTCGAAACAGGGGGCGCATGCCCAGCTTGCGGCGATGCGCGAGATACAGGCCGGGCATATCGTGGCGTTTACTCCGGACGGGCCGCGCGGTCCGCGTTACGGCATGAAACTCGGACCGGTGCATTTGGCGTCGGCCACCGGGGTGTCGATCATACCCGTATCGATCAATGCTTCACGCGTCTGGTCGCTGCATAGCTGGGACGGGTTTCAGATACCGAAGCCGTTTTCCCGCATTACTCTGACTTTTGGCGAGAGTTTTGAGGTGCCGTCGGGGTTGGACGCCGCCGGATTGGAAGAATATCGGAAAAAAGCGGAGGCCGCGCTTATGGCGATCACCGTTGATCCACAAAGGGAAAAATAATGAAAAGCGAAAAAGGAAAAGACCAGGTAAAGACACTCGATCTTGACGCGGTCAAACATGGCGTTGTCTGCTTTACTTTTGACGACGGACGGTATGAAGAGTGGCTGTCGCAGCAGGAGTTGTTTGCCGGGTTTGGCGCGCACGCCACCTTTTTTTACATGAACACGCTTGACGCTCCGGCGTTGGACTCCATGCGCGAACTCTCGCAGCGGGGGCACTCGATCGGTTTGCATTCGGTCACACATCGCTCGGCGGTGGAAGGTTTTTCGCAGGAGGGTGGCGACGCTTATATCGCCGCCGAAATCACGCCGCACCTTTCGGCGGTGCACAAAGTTGGTATCGAGGTGAGAAGTTTTGCCTATCCCAACAATTATCACTCGGATGAGACCGACCGTAAACTGTCGGAGCTTTTCCGGCATTTCCGCGCCGGACTGCCGAAGCCGCATGCCAAGGGGTATTGGATTGCCGAGCAGGATGACGCTTATATCGATTTAGATCGTATTGCCGGCACTCCGACATTGGGCGGTTGCGGTATCGGTGAATATTATTTGAGTACCGAAGCAAACCTCGATGCCGCGCTGGAGCGCGCCGCCGGGGAAAACAAGCTCATCGTCTTCTTTTCGCACGGCATCACCGATCAGCCGCGCCCGATTGATGTATCGGTTGAAATGCTCAGGCACTGTCTGGCGACCGCCGCCCGGCTGGGCATGAAAATTGCCGGCTTCGACGAGTTGCCGTAACTCGCAGATTCAAGCATAAAAAAACTCCGCCGCGTTGAACGGCGGAGTTTTTTTATCGTCTTTACTTTAGAAAGCAAAGTTGAAGATCGGGAATACCGGTATCCAAGCATCTTTCATGATATTGATGGCACCAAACTGCACACCCTTGCCGCCGGAAACATTCACGACGCCAAGCTGTACGCCGGAGCTGTTTTTGACTTGACCGTAGAGGTTGCACTGTACTCCGTTGAGTTTGCCCGAGTTGACGCAGACGCCGGAGGCCTGAAACCCGTTGACGTCATTGGCCATGGCAAAGAGCAGACCGGCCTGAATTCCGTTGACGTTCTTGGCCAGATTGACGGCTCCGCCCTGTGCGCCGTTGATGTCGCCGCTCTGGACATATCCGAGCGAAGCCTGAAGTCCGTTGAATTGTTTGCCGAGGTTGAGGCAGGTGACAAAGGCGGCTTGCACCCCGTCAAATTCGTCGGCCTGACAGCAGATCCACGACGCCTGAAAGCCGTTTACATTGCGCGTGCCCGAGTAAAACCACGAAGCTTCAAGCCCCCAGACCCGGCCGTAGCCGCAGGTCACCGGCCAGCCGGATTTGATGCCGAAAACGTTTGACTGCCACATGGCATTGGGGACTCCGGGCAGAAAGCAGACCTGAAACGGAGTCCACTGGTCGAGCGGCTTTAATTCGCGGTCGCAAACCGGCTGTGCGGCCGGCGCGGCGGCGGGGGTGGCGGTTTCGGCGGCGAACACGGTTCCGCCGATGATGGCGGCGGCGGCAAAAGCGAGTAATTTATTCATAACAGAATCTCTCCATTGATTTATCAATCTCAATCAAAATTGAAGTTTACGATCGGCAGCCACGGTATCATGGCGTCTTCGATGTGGTTCAGAAGGCCGATCTGAAACGCCTCGTGTTTGGCCGAGTTGAAGATGCCGAGCTGAAGCCCGTCGGTCTTGTCCGCAAAGTTGACCAGTGCGAACTGCATGCCTTCGGTTTCCTTGCAGTTGGTGGCGATTAGACTGCATTTCAGCCCCTCGACCTCCTTGGTCGCCGCGTAGAAAATGGCGGCTTCGACGCCGTACACCGGAGCATTGCCTCCGCAGATCGGTACGCCGATCTTAACGCCGCAAATCGGAATTTCGGCGGAATCCGAGGGGAAATCCTCGGTGACGCCAAAGCTCAGAAAGTCCCAATCCATTGCCGAAACGGCACAGGAAAGAAACATCGCCGTTGCCAAAAACAGAACTTTTCTCATCTTTTTGTACCTCAATATTTGTTTTTTGAACGGAAACTTTCCCGTTCAATATAAATATAATTTACATTTGAAAATAATCAAACCTCCAAAGGCCTTGTTTTTTATAAAATATGATGACTTTTAATACGGTAATGACTTGAAAAATACAAAAGTGGTGGTATTTTATTGAACTGTGATTTGCAATTCAAAACAACTCATACATATTTACGGAGCATGAAATGAAAAAGGATATCCATCCGAAGTATGGCGACGCCGTGGTGACCTGCGCCTGCGGCGAAGTCTGGCACATCAAATCCACCCGGCCGGATTACAAGGTCGGTATCTGCGCCAAGTGCCACCCGTTCTTTACCGGCAAGCAGAAGTTTGTCGATACGGCGGGTCGTATCGATAAGTTCAACCGCCGTTACAGCAAACCGCAGGGGTGAGCGGGATTCCGCTGAAAGATGGCTTGCCGCACGGCCAGCCCTTTTTTGTTTAGCCGGGAG
>JAQVVK010000151.1 GCA_028698975.1 Victivallaceae bacterium | reverse complement strand
GGCCATTTTTCATCCTTTCCAAGCGAAATTTTTTACAATGAATTAAATCTGCGCAGCGTGTTTGCTGTAATAATCGTTGATGCGTTTGGCGACGTCGCGATAACCGGCGCGGCTCTGATAGATGTCTTTGTAGCAGTCGATCGCCTTGGCCATGTCGCCGGCCTTCTCGTAGGTGTTGCCGAGGTAGTAAACGGTTTCCAGCCGCTGGTCGGTGCCGGCGATCATGTCTTTCATGGCCGCCTGATACTGTTCGACCGCGATGTCGTACTGCCCCTTGGCTTCGAAACAACGGCCCAGCTTGAGCAGACAGGCGGTACGTTTCTGCGGACTGCGCATGGCCTGCTGATATTCGACCAGCGCGCCGTCGACGTTGCCGCGTTCGAAATAGATCTCGCCGAGGTCAAAGTGAAGCAGCGCGTCGTTGGGATAGGTGTCGACGCGCACTTGGGCGCGATGCAACCGGTAATCTTCACGCTGGGCGGTCAACGCCGCGATCTGTTCCTCCGGTTTATCGTAGGCGGCCGGGTTGTTTTTAAGCTCGTCGACGGCCTGATTGATCTGGGCGATATAGGCGCGTTCAATACTCTTATCGAGCATCGGGTCGAGTGCGCCGATCTTTTTGGCCACCATTTTCATTTCGCGTATGGCGGAGTCGTAATCCTTGGCCACCAGATAGGCTTCGGCCAGTTTCCGGCGGATATCGACCGAGTCGTTGGCCGCAAGGTCGGCGGTGAATTTCTCGATCAGGGTGTGGGCTTGGTCGGCGTCATGAATGGTGCCGTCCATCAACTGCTGCGCCACCTGGGCGTCTTTGTCGTTGGCTTTTTGCTGGGAAGAACCCTCTTCCTCCCATTTGCCGCGCTCCATGCTGGCAAGGGCCATGATGGATCGCAGCTCGGCCTGCATTTCCAGATCTCTGGGGTGACGGGCGGCCAGCTCGCTGAACACCTTGAGTGCCTCGCGCGCCTGATTATTAGACTGCAACGCCTCGACCAGCTTGCGGGCGTTGACTTCGTTGGCCGGGTGCAGGTCAAAGATCACGCGCAGAGCTTCGGCGGTGACAAACGGGGCGTCGGCGGCCCGGCCGGCGTCGGCCAGGGTGTTAAGCATCATCGGGTTGTCAAGGGACTTGGCCAGCTGGTCTTCGCACATGGCCATGGCTTTGACCGGGTTTTTGCTCATGACAATGCGTATGACAGGCAGCATAAAAACCGATCCGATCACGGCGATTATCTTGCTTAATGCGCTTTGTGTGAGCGATTTATGCCGCTCCAGCTCGCGCAGCCGGTCGCGTGCCGGGCCGAGGTCGGGATAAAGTTTGACAATATCCTTCATCATGTCAACAGCCGAATCGACATCGACCGATGCGGTTGATTTTGCGACCCGGTTATAGCTTTCGCGCACCGAGATCGACACCTGATTCAATTTTTTGCGTTCCATTCTGCAGCCCCGAGTTTTCCAAGTCGACACACCGGCTCCGGAAAACTCCGTTGCGCCGGCAAAAAAACACCGTTTTACCGATAAACTACACTGTGTGAAACTTTTTTTCAAGTCGATTCACCCCATAATATGATATATTTTGCAAAAAAGACGGATTATGGCATCATAAGGCGTCAGAAATGGTTGATTTTCATGAAAAAGCATAAAAAACTTATTATTTTTCGCAATCGCCTATTGACTTTTTTGAATTTTTTGCTATAATTTAAATAGTTCTATTATCTTTTCAGTTTTTTTTGGTGTCAGATTGCATTCTTCCAACCTATAAAATTCGTAACGGGCGCGAAACCCGTTCGGATTCCGCGCTTATCAAATCTCACGTCGAAGACTCCGACTGTGCATTTCATCCTGCATGTTTCCCGGCGGTCCGCGTTGGCGGCGTAGATTAATCAACATAACTAATCAATGGGTAAATATGCAGGATAACAATCAATGCCGGCTAATCCGGCGAAAAGAAAGAGAAGAAAGGGTCCTGAAGAAATGAACATCTATGTCGGCAATCTGCCCTACAGCATCGATCGCGACGAACTCAAAGACACCTTCGCCGCCTTCGGCGAAGTCACCACCGCGCGCATCGTCACCGATCGTGAGAGCGGCCGTTCCAAGGGTTTCGGCTTTGTCGAAATGGCCAATGACGACGAAGCCCGCAAGGCGATCGACTCGTTGAACGGTCAGGAAATCGGTGGCCGCAAGGCTGTCGTCAACGAAGCCCGTCCCCGCGAGGAACGTCCTCGTCGTGATTTCGGCGGCAACCAGGGTGGCAACCGCTGGTAATTTGCTTTGCTGAGCAGAAAAAGCCGGAGACACAAAGGTGTTTCCGGTCTTTTTTTTATCTTGGCGGCGGCGACACATTTATAAAAAAAGGTTTTTTTTCGGATTAGGGTTTGCAATAATTCAAAAGCGGTATATCTTTTCTATTCTCTAAAAAGAAAATGAGGTATCTGTTTGTCAACTTTATTTGAAAGGTGTCTGGAAAATGCGGATTGACGTTCTGGACTACTACACGAAAGAAGACTGGAAACGGATCAAAGCCGAAGCCGCGCGTCACGAAACGCCCTTTCTGGTGGTAGATCTCGGTATCGTCAAACACAAATACGAAGAACTTAAGGAGCTGTTTCCGTTTGCCAAGGTGTATTATGCGGTCAAGGCCAATCCCGCGGTGGAAGTCCTTGAGCTGCTGCGAGATCTCGGCTCCAACTTTGACATAGCGTCGCGTTACGAACTTGACCGGGTGCTGTCGCTGGGAATTGACCCGGCTCGCATGAGCTATGGCAACACGATAAAGAAGGCGACGGACATTGCGTATTTTCACTCCAAGGGGGTGAATTTGTTTGCGACAGACAGTGAGGGCGACTTACGCAATATCGCCAAGGAGGCACCGGGGGCGCGGGTATTTTTCCGTATCCTCACCGAGGGCGGGGAAACCGCCGACTGGCCGCTTTCGAGGAAATTCGGTTGTCACCCGGATATGGCGATCGATCTGGTCATGCTGGCGCGCGAACTCGGATTGAAGCCGTGCGGCATAAGTTTCCATGTCGGTTCGCAGCAGCGCGACATTGGCGCGTGGGACTCGGCGATAGCCAAAGTCCGTTATATTTTCGACTATCTGGAGGGCGAGGGGCTCAAGTTGTCGCTCATCAATATGGGTGGCGGGTTCCCGGCCAATTATATATCCAAGACCAACGAAATGACAACTTACGCGGACGAGATCTCGCGTTATTTGGAGGAGGACTTCGGCAATGATTTCCCGGAAATCATTCTTGAACCGGGTCGTTCGCTGGTCGGAGAAAGTGGCGTTTTGGTTTCCGAGGTGGTATTGATAAGCCAGAAGTCGTCGATGGGCGTTGATAAATGGCTTTATTTGGATACCGGCAAGTTTAACGGGCTGATAGAAACCTGGGATGAAAGCATCAAGTACCCGCTTTACTGCGAAGCTCGCGGGGAACCGACGGAAGATTTCATCATTGCCGGGCCGACTTGCGACAGTCAAGATGTGATGTATGAGTATTTCCGCAATCCTTTGCCGGCATATATTAAGACAGGGGATCGGGTTTACTGGCTCACGACCGGGGCCTATACATCGAGTTATTCGTCGAAGGAGTTCAATGGATTTCCGCCGATACCGGTGTATTATATAAATCCGCAGACTCCGCAGCAGTGAGCGCGGGGCGGAGCCGAGGCAAGCCCTGCCAATGCTCTGCCCAGCAGCCGCGCTAGCGGCGTTAGGTCAAGGGCGGTGCCCTTGCGCCGTACTTTCCTTTCCCCGTGAAAGGATAGTTCGCAAAGGAAAGCGGTGACGTCGCGGCGGCTTCGCTCGCCTTGATCGAAATACAATCATCGTAAATGCCCGGCTCCGCCACCGGGATAAATCGCGTGTGGCGTTAAGCCGCTCCCCGCGCCCCCTACATCGGGCTGTTATCGGCTGATTGGTAATCGGCAAGGCCGAATAGGGGTAGTAGCGGCCTGCGCTTCGCTCGCCTTGATCGAAATACATTTTTCGCGTCCGGGGGCTTCGCCCGCCGGTTCTCTCGCTCGCCCCCTGCGCGCTCGGCGGCAACCGCTTCGCAGAAGTCGGCAAGCTGTTGTTTGTCGAATTACCTCGCAAATGTTCTGCCAAGCCGCCGCCCTCCAAGCCATGCCAATGCTATGCCCAGTAGCCGCGATAGCGGCGTTAGGTCAAGGGCGGTGCCCTTGCGAGGAGTAGCAGAGGGCGAGTAGCCCTCTGACCTCCCTCGGCGGCAAGCAATGGTTCAGCGGGTCATTAGAAGTCGTGGCAGACCAATCCGTCGCGCAATTTCGGCTCAAACCATGTCGATTTCGGCGGCATGATCGCCCCGGCGTCGGCAATGGCCATGAGCTGTTCGACCGTGGTCGGATACATCGAAAACGCGATGGCGTAATCGCCGGAATCCACCAGTTTGACCAGTTCTTTGGTGCCGCGAATGCCGCCGATGAAATCGATCGCCTTGCTGGTGCGCGGGTCGGCAATACCGAGCAACGGAGCCAAAACATTGTCCTGCAAAATGCTGACATCGAGCCGCTCGATCACTCCGAGCTTGGCCGGGTCGAACTTCGGTTTGGCCAGGTACCATGCGTGTGCAAGATAGAATTTGAACTCACCCGGCTTCGAAGTCTCGCCGTCGCGGGCGGGAGTGATGTCAAAGTTTTCACGCATCTTTTCCATGAAAAGAGCCGGACTGTTGCCGTTGAGCGACTTTATCGCCCGGTTGTAGGGCAGAATCGCCAGCTGGCTGGCCGGAAATGCCACGGTAAGAAAGAAGTTGTAATCCTCGTTGCCGGTGTGACCCGGATTTTTGGGCGCGCACTCCGCCGCAGTACGGGCCGCCGCCGCGCTGCGGTGGTGGCCGTCGGCAATGTAAAACACCGGCACCTCGGCGGCAAAGAGCGCGGCCAGCTTCCGGCTCGCCGCCGCATCGACACGCCACAGCGTGTGGCGAATGCCGTCCGCCGCCGAAGTTGAAAAGCGGAGCCTTGGCGGTTTCCGCCGCCACCAGACCGTCGATGTCGCGGTTGTCGCGGTAAGTGAAAAACG
>JAQVVK010000015.1 GCA_028698975.1 Victivallaceae bacterium | reverse complement strand
GGGATTTCGAGCTGGATGCGTCCGCGCTTGATTCGCCGGTGTGCTGGCTTGAGATCGACTCGGTCGACACCTTTGCCGCCGTATTGGTCAACGACCGGGAAGTCGGCCGCACCGCCAACCAGTTTCTCCGCTATCGCTTTGATGTTAAAAAGTTTCTGAAAGCGGGGTCAAACCGCATTGAAGTAAAAATCACTTCGGCCGCCATGGTCGCCCGGGCGCGTTCGGCGGCGCGCAAACTCAATATCAGCCCGGAAATGCCGGCGCATGAACTTCCGGAAATCAATCTTATCCGCAAGATGCAGTGTTCGGCCGGGTGGGATTGGGGTATCGCCCTGCCGCTTGCCGGGATTTACGGCGGCATCCGGCTGTTGTCGGGGGCTGGCGGCGTGATCGATTTCATCCACACCCGCCAGCAGCACTATGCTCCGGGGCGGTGCCGGCTGGAGGCGTCGGCCGAGATCTTCAGTTTTACCGGCCGGTCGGCCCGGGTCGAGTTTGAATTCATGGGCGAAAGCCGTACGGTCGAAGTCGAACTCAAACCCGGAGCCAATCAGGTCTCGGTCTGTTTTGAGCCAAGCCATTTCAAGCTGTGGTGGCCGCACGGCTGCGGCGAACAGCCGCTTTACGAACTTACCGTGCGTTTCAACGGCGAAACGGCGACCCGGCGTATCGGCCTGCGCCGGATTGAAGCGGTTTATGCCCCCGACGAAATCGGCAATCCGTTGACTTTCCGGGTCAACGGCCGCGATATTTTCATCAAGGGAGCCGACTGGATACCGCCGGACGCTTTCCCCGCCCGCTGCACGCCTGAGCTTTACCGCGAGACGATCGCTTCGGCTTCGGCGGCCAACATGAACATGCTGCGGGTCTGGGGCGGCGGAGTTTACGAGTCGGATCTCTTTTATGACATTTGCGACGAATCCGGTCTGCTGGTCTGGCAGGATATGATGTTTGCCTGCGCCATATATCCGTCGGATGACGAATTTCTGGCCGAGATCGCCGCCGAAGCCGAATTTCAGGCGAAGCGGCTGCGTCACCACGCCTGCATCGCCTTGTGGTGCGGTGACAACGAGTGTCTCGGCTCGGTCAACCGCCAGAGCGAGACTCCTGCCGCGCGCGATCTGAATCTGCTCGATTACGACCGTTATCACCGGGTGCTGGAAAAGTGTCTGGCCGCGCTCGACCCCGACCGGCTGTTTTGGCACAGTTCGCCCTCCGGCGGACCCGGAGTTTACAACGACGGCTGGCAGGACGACACCCGGGGCGACATGCACTATTGGGATGTCTGGCACGGCCGCAAGCCGTTTGAGGCGTTTTATTCGATCCGGCCGCGTTTCTGTTCGGAATTCGGTTTCCAGAGCTTCCCCTTGCTTGAAACCGTCGAGAGCTTCACCGCGCCAGCCGACCGCAATGTGTTCAGCCCGGTGATGATGCATCATCAAAAAAGCCAGTGCGGCAACGAAGTCATCATCGCAAATTTTGCGCGTTATTTCCGTATGCCGGATGATTTCGGCGGCATGCTCTATCTCTCGCAGGTACAGCAGGCGGTCGGCGTCAAGACCGCGGTCGAATATTGGCGGTCGCTGCGCCCCCGCTGCATGGGCGTCATCTACTGGCAGCTCAACGACTGCTGGCCGGTGGCCAGCTGGTCGAGCATAGATTACGGCGGCGCATGGAAAGCGCTCCACTATCAGGCGGCGCGGTTTTACGCGCCGGTGATAATTACGGCAAGGCCGGAGGCCGATGGCGGCGCGGTCGTCACGGCGGTATCCGATCTGGCGTCGGCTGAAACGGCGGCGGCGGAGTTGATCTACCGCTCCATTAACGGCGAGGAATTGGGCCGCGATCGGTACGATTTCGAGCTGTCGCCCGGAGCGGCGGAGGTTTGCCGCATCGCCCCGGAGCGTTGGGCGCAATACGGCGGCCGTGCCGCCGTATTGGTCGAGCTTAAGATCGCGGCCGGCGGCAGCTCTCACGAAAACGCCTATTTTCCGTCGCCGTGGCAGTCATACGAGCTGCCGGAAGACGAGGTAAAGTGCCGGATCTCGCTGGTTGAGCCGGGGAGGGTCTCGTTGGAACGCTCCTGCCGGACGGCCGCCTATTTTGTCTGGCTTTCGCTGCGCGGCCTCAAGAGCCGTTTTGACGACAACAGTTTCCATATTTATCAGGGCGAACCTTTGACCCGCATCTGCCGGGTCCGCGACAGGTCGATCACCTGCGATGATTTTGCCGCAAGGTTGAGGATAACCCACCTTGCACAGGTTTGCTCCGCTGCAAAAGAAATCAAATAAACCGACAGGTGTTTTTATGAAGTTTTTTTACACTGTTTTGTTGACCGTTTTCTGCTTGACGACGCTCTCCAGCCGGCTCGGCGGCGAATCATTGCTGCTTGAATCGGGAGCGGCTTCGGCCACCAATATGGGGTGGGGCGGTGTTACCGTCAACGGCAAACGCGGTCTGGCTCCGCTGCAAGTTGAGAACAACATTGAACCGTCGGCTCCCTACTTCGCCGAATTTGACTTCAAGCTGAACCGGGCCGGAAAGTATGCGGTCTGGGCGCAGGTGCTCGGCTGCGAAGCCCGCTGGGTGTCGCCGTTTTCGTGGAAGATCGACGATCTTGCGGCGGCGCCGGCCAAAGCGCTGCCCGGCTCCACTCAGGGGGCGCCGCGCTGGATAAAACTTGGAGAAGTCAAGCTTTCCTCCGGAGCGCACAAACTCCGTTTTCAGCTTACCGGCCGCCGCACCCACCCCGACGACGCCTATATTTTTGCGCTCTATCAGACATTGATCGTGCCGGCGGGAAAGCCGGTCAATCTACCGAAATCGGTGATCGATCTGGGGTTCAATCCGCAGGTCAACCGCAACGCCTCCGACAACCGGGCGGAGAACCCGGTCGGTAATGCGTCGGGTTATTCGCGGTTGACCGGCGACAACGCCGACCCGGTGGCGTTGCGGATCAATCTGACCGGCAAGGCGGTCGATGTCGCCCCGATCTGGCGCGATTATTCCGAGGGGGGCATGGTCACCGCGCCCGATTTCTTCATTCCCGAACTGGTCAAGCCGCTGCGTCCGCGTATCATCCGCAAGGATCACTGTCTGCCGCTCGGCAAAAAAAATGCAGATGGCAAAGTCGAACTGGATTTTACCCGGCTCGGCGACAGCGTGAAAGCCATTCGCGGAGTGGGAGCCGAGCCGATCATCGGTTTGGAAGTCCCCGGCGTCATCATGCCGCGCACGCCGCAGGGTTATATTGCGCCGCAAAGCCAGTGGCGTGCCGACAAGGAGTTCTTCAACCGCTGGCGCGACCTGCTCGAAAAATCCTTTGATTACTTGCGCGACAACCATCTTGAAGTGAACTATTTCCAGAGCTTCAACGAGCCGGAGTTTTCCGGGTTCATCAATGATCCGCAGCTGGCCATCGACGTTTTTGCGGTCGCTTCCGAAACGGTGCGCCGCCGCCGCCCCGACGCCAAGATGCTCGGTATCGGCTGCGGCGACGGTATTTCGGTGGTGTGGCAGACTTTTATAAACTATCTTGGCGATCACCCCAACGCGGTGGATTATTTTGATTATCACACCTATCAGGCCAGCCCCGACTATTACCGCAACCGTCTGGTCTATCTGCGTGGCGAACTGGCCAAGCGCAAGCTCAACCACATCAAACCGGCGATCACCGAGTGGGGCGCGGCGTCGAGCGGTATATTTCACCACCGCTCCGGCATGGCCAATGTGATCTACAACACCGAAACCGCCAAAGCGTTGTCGGAAGCCGGGTTGGAGATCGGCTGTCTCTTTTGCATACGCGATTTCCCCAAGAACTATCTGAAATTCGGCCTCATAACCACCGACGGATTCTTGAAGCCCTCTTACTGGGGGCAGTGGCTGTGGGCGCAGCTGCCCGACGGCAAAAACAAACTTGAAGTCAAAGGAGCCGCCCGCGACGGCGTAAACGCGGTCGCGTTCCGCACCGACGACGGCGGCGTCGCCGTGCTGATGTGGCGGGGCGGCGAGCGGCGCGACCCGGTGCGGCAGATCGAGCTTGCCATTGACAACGCGCCGTGGAAGTATTGTTACACCAAGACGTATTTGCTTGACGAAGACCGCCATATCGGGTTTGTCGCCCCCGGCCGGCAAGTCGAGCTGCCGTTTGCCGAATCCTACGGCGAGACTGGCAAGTCGAGCGGTATGGTGCTGAAGTTCCAGATGCGTCCGCTTTCAATGCGTCTCATGAAGATCGCCCCGGCGGACGGGATCCGGCCGACCGACGCCAATCTGCGCAATCAGCCATTGCTTTTCGGCGAATTAAAACCGTGAATCGTTCGGTAAAACGGCAAATTAAGCGTATAAGTCGCTTTTAGTCATTTATCCGGGCGGTTTATGCCATTCTCTTTTACATGGTTGTATGCTATTTTACAGCATAACTTACAAAAACAAGCAATATGGAGAACCCGTGATGCGATTGGTTTCGGCTGCAATAATGTTGTCCGGTTTACTGGCCGGACTATCCGTGTCGGCTGACCCCGGCAAGCCTGGGCAGATGCTGGTGGACTTGCAGTGTGCATACAGTGCATCCGGCACCGACGACATTGCCCGCTTCAAACACCTGATGCAGGGTATTGGCTGGGAGTTTGAGCCCAACGCCCAGACCGATGCCGGGTTGAAGAAACTCGGCATGAAGCGGATTCGCTGCATCAACGTCGATCCTTTGCGCGGCAGTTACGACGCAAACGGCAAGTTCATTGTGGCGGAGGACAATCCCCGTTTCAACGCCCACATAAAAACCTGCCGCTCCATCGGCGCGATACCGCACATCATCATCGGGTTGCACATGCCCAAAGAACTGGTATCGACGGTGACGCCGTCAGGAGAAAACGGCAAGACCGCGTTTGGCATGACCCGCAATCTGCGGGTGGGGCCAAACGATTTCCGGCTTTACCGCAACTACTGGATCGCGTTCTTTGAACATGTGGTCATCACCAAAGGGGTGGACAATGCGGTATTTGAGATATTCAACGAGCCGGACATCGGCGGAATCATCACCCCGACCGCGCCCAAACCGGCCAACGGCTCCGCCGCGCTTTATAAGGATATGTTCGATCTCTACAAGGAGATCATGGCCGCCCGGCGCGAATTTGAGCAACTCCATCCCGGTAAAAAACTTACGGTCGGCGGACCCGCGCTCGCGTGGTGCTATACCTTTGGCTTCGGGCCGTTTAACTGGAGTGCCCGTTTTGTGCGCGACTGCGCCGAGGCCAAGTGCCCGCCGGACTTCATCGGCGTGCATTTCTACGGCAATGTGAGCGAACTTGATGGCGCGGGCACCAGTTTCTACCCGACCTACCGCGAACAGGTGCGGGCATTGGCCGGGCAGCGCGATAAATATCTGCCCGGGGTGCCGCTCCAGATCAACGAATGGGGGCCGAGTTACTATGTTGACAACTCGGTTTCCGGGCAGTTCAACTCGACGATCGTCGGGGCGGCGTGGTCGCTGGAGTATCTGCACGAATCGCTGGACTTGCCGGTGGCGTCGATGCTTTATTTGACCACCACCGATCTGGCCAAACCGCGCAAGAGCGACGGCAAGCGGGAGAATGTTTTCGGCTGGTGTTCGCTGTGGCTGAGTTCGAGTCTTTACCCCGCGATGATCCCCAAAGTGCAGTATCACGCCTTTGAAATGGTTTCGCGTCTGCGCGGCGAACGCGTGCTGGCCAATAAGGTCGGCAACGTAAGCGTACTGGCCGCGCGCGGCGATAACGAAGTCCAACTGCTGCTCTGGAACTTCAAGGTCGACGCCCCCGAAACCGGCAAGGTGATCGATCTGACCAAACCGGAGAAACTCGACATCGTATTCAGACATGCCGGTGAATTTTTCAAGTCCGGCCGGGTCGCCGTCAAGTCGGAGACGCTCAGTGCCGACTCGGGCGACGTGGTGAGCGTCTATCTTAAAAGCGGCAAAGTCGATCCGGCTGCGGCAATACCCGCTCCCGCCCGGTTCTCCGAAGCGGCGGTGGAAAACAACATCTTGAAGATCACCGCGTCAATACCGAAATCAGGGATCCAATTAGTTACCATTGTCGATAAATAGAAAGGGTTTCTAATGATCAGTGCTATGCGTTTTTCCATCGGGGTGGTTTTGCTCCTGACTGCCGCGGTTGCCGGCGGTGCGGAGCTGGCCATCGATCTGTGCGGCGAACTTGCCCCCGGCTGGGCGGTCATACTCGGCCGCGAATTTCCGGGGGCGGCGGGGCAGCTGGCCATCAACCGCGAAAATGCGGCAAGGCGAATTGCGTTTGATTACGACTTCACCAAAGGCGGAGCCTATGTTTCGGCCGGCTGCCCGCTGCCGGGCAACCCGGCGATCAAAGAGGTGGTGGTGCGGGTTACACCCAAAACCGATTGCATGGGAGCTTTGCGCGGAGTGGATTCGACCGGGCGCAGTTTCCTGCAAATCAGCCGCCGTCTCGCCGCCGGAGCAACGGTCGATCTGACGCTTAAAACAGCCGGGCCGTGGGGCGGTCAGTGGGGCGGCAAGGAGTCACCCCAGGGGCCGACACTCCCGTGGCGGCGGGTCTGGCTTACCATAAACAAAGATCAGGCGACTCCGGTCAAAGGCACGGTCTGCTTCGAAAAGGTCACGGCGATCGGCGACAAATTGACAAAGCCGGATTTTGCCGCCGACTCGTTTAAGATGCAAGGCGGCGCGTATGTCATTTCCGGCGACTGGTCTTTTACCGCGTCGGGGGCGACGCTCGTCGTCAACGGCGAAATCCCGGCGGGTGAATCCGTCGAATTAAGTTGCGACTTCCCCGACGGCTGCGGCAATCTGGTCAAGCGGCTCACCCTCAATCGCGACAATCTGCCGGAAATGATCTCGTTTCCGGTGACCAATCCGCGCAACCGTTATGTGATAAAGCTCACTGCGGTTTTGAGCGACGGCAACACGGTTTCCCGCGATGTGGTCGTGCGCGGCGGCAAATATGCGGCAGTCGATTTTGCCGATGCTCCGCGCACCTCCAAAGACATAAAGAATGTCCGCTTCGGCGTTTGCACCCACTTTGGCTACCGCAATCAGGCGTGGAGCGATTACCGCGCCCGTATTGACGAAATCGTACAATGCGGTTTTTCGATCATCCGCGAGGATATTCCGCTGGAGAAAAAGGACGACGGCAAGTGGCACATGCGCGATTACGACCTTGAATGGGTCGGCTATGCCCGGAGCCGCGGTTTGCATGTGCTGCCGATCATACCGATGCACGTTTCGATCACACCCGAGGAATTTGCCGAGAGATGCGAGGGGCTTGCCAACGACGGGAAGAGTTATTTCAAGCATTATGAGTTCGGCAACGAACCCCCGGGCGGCGGCGAATACATGAAGACGCTGGGCGGCACTTGGAACGGGCGCGAAAGCGACGGCAAGGATTCCCCGTGGATCATACCGCTGGTCAAGACCTTCAACGCCGGCGCAAGAGCGATAAAAAAGGTGCAGCCCGATGCGGTGTTGATCGGGGCCGGGGCGGTGTCGTCGGCCAATGTGCGTATCATTGCGGCCGGGCTTTCGACGCTCTTCAGTGGTATCGCCGATCACCCGTACGGTTACTCGCTTCAGGCGGAAAAGGTTCCGTGGGGTGATTCCGAGGGGTTCAAGAAGCGCGACGGCCTCGTCGTCGGCGACACCAAGTGCGATTTTCGCGGGTTTGTCAAGTCCTATGGAAATCATTTTGTGCGGCTCAAACGGAGTGATTTGAGCCTGTGGCTGACCGAGTACGGCTTCTCGTCATTCCGCTTCAGCGGCAAGAACGAAAAGAACATCTACGCCGGTTATACCGAGGAGGCGCAGGCGATTTACACCTTGCGCCGGTCGCTTATGACGCTGGGTCTGCCGCTGGTAAAGGGCAGTTTCGTCTATGATTATTGCAGCGACTTCAACGACCCCTATGGGGCGGAGTCGCACTTTGGCATGCTGCGTTACGATTTCAGCAAAAAGCCGGTGTGGTACGCCATGCAGCGGTTTAACCGGCTGCTGGCCGAGGCGGAGCCGGACAAGTCGTTTCAGGTCAAGTTGGACTCGGCTCCGCTTCACCCGGCGGCCATGAAGCAGTGGAATGCGCGCAAGTGGTCTGACACCGAGATCACGCCGCCGGACGAACTCAGTCTTGAATGCGTGGTCAATCCGGCAACGAGCCGGCAGATGGTGATCGTCTGGAATTCCCACCTTTGCGGCCGGGAATTGAACAACCGGGCGGCCGCGTTGACCATCACCGGCTGGAAGCGGGCGTCGCTGCCGCTGGTCGCGCTCGATCTGATAACCGGTCGCAGTTTCGACCTGCCGGCGGAGTGGCAGAGCGACGGTTCGATCAAGATACCGAAGCTGGAGCTTGACGATAACCCGGTGGCTATCATCCGCCAGTAGTAGGAATATTCATCGATGAAAGGTCGGTTCACAACGCGAATTATCGTCGCCGTCGGCATATTGCTGCTGACGGCGTTCGACGGGTTCGCATCCGGGATCCCGTCCGGCGGCAAGCTGGTGCGTGCCGAAGAACTTGCTCCCGGCGTGCAGTTGCGCCAATATGAATTTGGCAAGCTCTATGGCGGCTCCCAGTTTGTGTCGGTGGCGCAAATCGAACTCGACCGCCCCGGACTTGTTTTGGGGATCGGTGTATGCAATGACCGCACCCGGATGACGCTTGGCGAAATGGCGCGGCGCGATCACGCGCTGCTGGCGATCAACAGCGGATATTTCTTCATGGCCGACCCCTCGGCTCCGGCCGGGGCGTTGAAACACGGCGGGGTGACCGAGTCGACCGGTGATATCGGCAACGGCGTCGGCGGAGTGGTGGCTTTTACCGGCGGCCGGGTGGAAATCCGGCCGTTGAGTGAACTGCAAAGTTGTCTTTCGCATGAGAATTTCCGCGCCGGGTTTCCGCTTTTGGTGAACCGCGGCGCGATCTGCGCCAATCTGGGAGAGAGCGAGCACGCGCTTGACCGTCATCCGCGTACCGCGGTCGGTCTGGACAACGCCCGGCATTTTTACTGGGTGACGTTTGACGGTCGGGCCGACGGTCGGGCCGACGGGGTGGATTGCCGTTCGCTGGCGGATTTTATGCGGCAGCTCGGCTGTGAATACGCGCTCAACATGGATGGCGGCGGCTCGACGATGATGTGGGCGCGGCCGCATGGCATTGTGAACCACCCGAGCGACAATCACCGGTTTGACGCGGCGGGCGAGCGGGTGATCTACGATTCTCTCTATATTCGCACCGTTAATCCCTCGAAAAAATGACTTCCGGCAACTTGCCGCATCGACGTTATGGTGATAACTTAAAGGCGGTGCGGATTTTTTGCGGTGGTCTTTGGCCGTTTGGCTGGGAGAAATATTATGAAAATGCTGTTGTTGATCGGGGCGGCCGGTTTTGTCGGCACGGTTATGCGTTATTGCCTCATGCGCGGAGTCAATCATCTTCTGCCGGGTTTCCCGTGGGGGACGTTTGCGGTCAATATCATCGGGGCGTACACGGCCGGATTCTGTTTTGTGCTGTGCCGGGCGAGGTTCCCGCATTACGAAAGTTATTTTCCGATCCTTTTTGTCGGATTTCTGGGCGCGTTTACGACGTTCAGCACGTTCGCGCTGGAGAGCGTGAGATATTTTCTTGACGCGCAGTATATGAAATTTGCCGGCAATGTGCTTTTGCAGAATTCGACCGGTCTGCTTGCCGCGGTCGGCGGCATCAGGATGGCGCAGATGTTTTTTAAGTCCTGCTGAACTTGCCTGCCTGTTTCTCGGCCGGGCGTCGGCACTTCGCTGCGGCCGCCGGATTGCGGCCGCCAAAATAAAGCGTTTTATTTTGCGTCAACGGCTTGATAATCACTTGAAACAACTCTATATTATCCGATGTAAACTATTACGGCTTGTCGGGTCGTGCCGGATGAAAGTAAGCGCGGGAGTCGTTTCGCCCCACGCTTTTTTTATCCCCCATGCCCCGGTTGGTTTCGTATTTGCCCGGATTCCGGACAAGTGAGGATTTTTTGCAGAGATTTTAACATACAGGAGGTACGGAATGAATAATGAACTGCTCACTATTCTTGAGTACATCGAGAAGGAACGCGGCATCAGCCGCGACAGCCTGATCAAGGCGCTCGAAAGCGCAATCCTTTCGGCTTCCCGCAAGAGCATCTACCCGGCTAACGATCTCCGGGTCGAGATCGACCCGCGCAGCGGCAATATCCGCGCATGGGCCAAGCTCGAAGTGGTACAAGCCGACCCCAACTGCGACCAGATCATGCTGGGGCGGGCTCAAACTCAATGCCCCGAAGCCAAAGTTGGGGATGTCATTGATTTTGAGGTGACTCCCAGCAATTTCGGCCGTATCGCCGCCCAGACTGCGCGGCAGGCGATCATACAGCAGCTTCGCCGCGCCGAAAAGGAAAACGTGCAGGAGGAGTTTGCCGACCGGGTCGGTCAGATCATCAACGGCACGGTGCGTCGTTTCGACGCCGGAAACATCATCATCGACTTTCAGAAAGCCGAGGGGATCATGCCGGTGCGCGAAAAAGTTCACGGCGAGCAATACATGCCGGGCGACCGCATCAATGCCCTGCTGCTCAAAGTCGATATAAATTCGGCGGGGCCGAGCTTGATCGTGTCGCGTGCTTCGTCCGATTTTGTGGTAAAGCTCTTTGAACGCGAAGTCACCGAGATTCACGACGGCATCGTAAAGATCATGGGCGTTGCCCGCGAAGCCGGCAGCCGCACCAAGGTGGCGGTGGCCAGCTCCGACCCGCGCGTCGACCCGGTCGGCGCCTGCGTCGGTATGCGCGGCAGCCGGGTGCGCAGTATCAATGCCGAGCTCGGCGGCGAACGCATCGACATCATCCCTTACGACGCCGACATCCGCAAATACGCCGCCAATGCTTTGCTGCCCGCCAAGGTGCAGTCGGTCGAGGTCAACGAGGTCAAGCACGAGTTGGTGGTCAGTGTTTCCGAGGAGCAGTCAAAGCTCGCTTTCGGCAAGAAGGCGCAAAACGTGCGGCTCTCCGGCCGGTTGCTCGGCTGGAATGTCAATATCAAGAGTGAAGCACCCGCCCCTGTCCCGGCCGCTGCCAAGAGCATCGGCGAGCAGATCGAAGAGGCGGCCGGTGCTTTGGCCGATTCTTTCGGAGTTTCGCTCGACACCGCGCGGCTTCTGATCGGAAACGGTTATGTTACCACCGATGGTATCCGTGAAGCCGGGCGCGACGCGCTCCTTGGCATCGACGGAATCAGTGCCGATGAAATAAACGCCGCGTTCGACCGGCTCGAAAAATGATCCGGGAGGATTTGTCACATGCCTAAAACCATCAAAGTTAAAGATCTTGCCAAGCAGTACGGCGTCAGCGTCAAGAATATCCTGAAAGAACTCAAAGGCCAGGGCGTTGACACCCCCGACGCGGAAAACAGCGTCATCCCGGAAGACATGGTCGAGCTGGTGCAGTCGTATTTCAGCGATCTGTACGACAATGACGAGTCGGTGCCGGTCGCGGTCGCGGTGGAAGCCCCCGGCAAGAAGCCGGTTCGCAAGCCGGGCAAGCGCGGCGACGAGCCGGCTCGCGGCGGTGTTCCAAAGCGTGGCGGCGACGCCAGGCGGCCGCAGCCGTCTGCGGCTCCGTCGGCCGCTGCGGCGGTCAAAGACGGCAAGGTCACGCTGCCGCCGCCAATCGTCGTAAAGACGCTGGCCGAAGCGATTGGGCATCGCCCCAACGAACTTATCACCGAGCTTATAAAGCTGGGCGAGCTGGCCAATATCAATCAGGCGATCAGCGAAGCCAACGCCAAGAAGCTCTGTTCAAATTTCGGTATCGAGCTTGTCATTGGCGCGGCTCCCAAAGCCGAGAAACCGGTGGCTCCGGCCAAGCCGTCGCTGGACGACCCGGCCAATCTGCGCGAGCGCCCGCCGGTGGTGACTTTTATGGGTCACGTCGACCACGGCAAGACTTCGCTTCAGGACGCCATCCGCCACACCCATGTGGTCGATGGCGAAGCCGGGGCGATCACGCAGCATATCGGTGCATCGACCGTGGTTTACAACGGTAAGCAGATCACCTTTATCGACACTCCCGGACACGCCGCGTTTACCAGTATGCGGGCTCGCGGAGCCAACGTCACCGACATCGTGGTGCTGGTGGTTTCAGCCGCCGAGGGGTTCAAGCCGCAGACGGTCGAGGCGATGAACCACGCTTTGGCCGCCAAGGTCAAGATCGTGGTGGCGATCAACAAGATCGACCTGCCCGACGCCGATCCCGACAAAGTCTTGTTGCACATGCAGCAAAACGGACTCACCAGTGAGCAGTGGGGAGGCGAGGTCGGCACGGTCAACGTGTCGGCCAAGACCGGTCAGGGGCTTGACGACCTGCTGGAGCGCATTCTCATCGAAGCTGAAATGCTTGAGCTTAAGGCCAATCCGCGCCGCCCCGCCGAGGGTGTGGTGCTGGAAGCCCAGATGGAAAACGGGTTCGGCCCGACCGCGCACGTTTTGGTGCAAAACGGCACACTGCATGCCGGAGATATTGTGGTTTGCGGCGACTGCTGCGGCCGGATACGTTCTCTCGTCAACGACAAGGGCGAGCGCGTGAAGTCGGCCGGGCCGAGCACGCCGGTCAAATTGATCGGCCTGAACGGTGTACCGGAAGCGGGCGACCGGCTGGAAATATGCGAGACCGAGCGCGCTGCCCGTACCATTGCCGAAGAACGCATTGCCGAGAAGCGCGGCAATATGCGCTCCACCAGTGCGATCACTTCCGCGGAGGACATCTTCAGCAAGCTCAACAGTGAAGACCGCACCATACTCAACGTCATCATCAAGTCCGACGTGCGCGGCTCCGGCGAGGCGATCGCCCAGTCGCTGGAGAAGTTGCCGTCTGATAAGATCAAGGCCGAGGTCATCGCCAATTCGGTCGGTGCGATCACCGAAAACGACATTCAGCTGGCGGCGGCCGCCGACGCTATCGTGGTCGGCTTCCACGTGCGGGTCAACCCCGGCGTCAACGATCTGGCCAAGAAGATGCGGGTCGAGATACGGCTTTACAGTATCATCTACGAATTGCTGGAGGACATCACCGATGCCCTGGCCGGCAAACTGGAGCCGGAGAAGCGCGAAAAGGTCAACGGCACCGCCCGTATTCTTCAGATATTCGAGTTGAGCAAAGGCCCGAAGATCTGCGGCTGCCGGGTCGATACCGGGGTCATCAAAGTCGGGTCGAAAGTGCGGGTGCGTCGCAGCAAGGAGTTGATCTACAACGGCGAAATCGTGAGTTTGCGTCACTTCCACGACGATGTGCGCGAAGTCAAGGCCGGTTTGGAATGCGGCATCCGTCTGGACAACTTTGCCGACTTTGTCGAGGGTGACGAGATCGAAGCCTATGACATCGAGCTGAAGAAAGCCACTTTGTAAGGGAGACGCGTATGGCTGAAAAAGTTGACCGGCTTACCCGGATAAACGAACTTCTGAAACGAGAGATAGCCGACCTGATCGAGCGTGGCCAGCTGCCGGCCGCCGGCATGCTGGTTTCGGTCACCGAGGTGCGGGCCAGCGTCGATCTGAAAAACGCCACGGTCTGCATAAGTATTTTCGGCGGCGACAAGGCGGCGCGTCAGCGCGTCATGGACGAGCTTGAATTTGAACGCGTCGGCATACAGTCGCATTTGGCTCGCGCCTGCGGGTTCAAACACACTCCGGTGCTCAATTTCAAGCTCGACCGCCGCACCGAGCTGGGCGACCGGGTGCTGGAAATGCTCAACCGTGCCGATCAGGACGATCGGGAGGAATCCGGCAATGGGCGCAAGTGACGCGGCGGAAACCGCGGAAAAGCTGTTTTCCGCCGGGCGTGTGGTGATCTTCACCCACGAGCGGCCAGACGGCGACGCGGTCGGCTCCGCATTTGGTTTGCGTGCGCTGTTGCGCGGCAACGGGGTGGAGGCCGATCTGGTCTTCCCGGAGCCGCCGCCGGTGCGTTACCGCGAGTTTACCGGCGAACCCGATACGCCGACCGGCCATTATGACGCGGCGGTCGTGCTCGACTGCGCGACGGAAATCCGCATCGGCAAGGGAATTTACGAGCCGCGTCAACTGGCGGATACTTTATTTAATCTCGATCATCACGGAGCCAACTCGATTGCGGGCGACGTCGAATTGATCGACGTGAAAGCGGCCGCGACCAGTCTGCTGGTCTGGGAGGTCGCGGCGGCGGCGGGAGCCAACATCCCGGTCGCGGCGGCGACGCTGCTGATGCTGGGGCTGATGACCGATACCGGGAGTTTCCGTTTTTCCAACACCGACGCGCGCGCTTTGCGGGCGGCGGCCGGGTTGCTTGACTGCGGAGCCGAGCTGGATCGCATTGTCAATGCGGTTTACTTTAGCAAGCCGCGCAATCAGCAGCTTTTCGAGGCCGAGGTGGTGACCGGATGCACCCGGCTGCTCTGCGGCGGCCGGCTGGCTTTGGCCGGTCTTGATGAAAGTATTTTCAAAAAATATGGTTTCAGTATGGCCGACGGCGAAGGGGTGATCGACCTCTTGCGCGAGATAGACGGCGCGGTGATCGCCCTGCTTTACTACCGCAAGGGAGAGCATTGGAAGTGCTCGCTGCGCAGTAAAGACGCGGCTTTTCCGGTCGGTCCGCTGGCGCGTTCGCTTGGCGGCGGCGGTCATGAGATGGCGGCCGGAATTACGCTGGACGCGCCCTCGGCCGCCGCGTTGGAAGCGATGCTGGTTGACCGCATTGGCTCCATGCTTGACTCCGCAAAGAAAGAATAGATTATGCGATACGACCCCAAAAGACATCATCTTCCGCCATTTCCCACCTCCGGGGTGTTGCCGGTGGACAAGCCGGCCGGCTGGACGAGTTTCGATGTGGTTAATTTTGTGCGTGCCAGATTCAACGTGCCCAAGGTGGGGCATTGCGGCACGCTTGACCCGGCGGCCACCGGGCTGTTGGTGCTGGTGCTGGGTAAATTCACCACGTTAAGTCAGAAGTTCAGCGGCGACGACAAGGTTTACGAAGCCACGCTGCGGCTGGGTTTGGAGACCGACTCCTACGACCTTGACGGCAGTACGACCGCGACCTATGACTGGTCGGGAGTGACCGAGGAGGAGCTTCGCCGTGTGATCGCCGGTTTTGTCGGTCCGCAGAAACAGCTCCCGCCGATGGTTTCGGCGGTCAAGGTGGACGGCAAGAAACTTTATGAATTGGCCCGCAAGGGGATCGAGATCGAGCGCGAACCCAAAGATATTGAGATTTTCGATCTTGACGTGAAAAAAGTCGCGTTGCCCGACTGTGATTTTGTCATGCATTGCTCCAAGGGCGCGTATGTGCGGACTCTCTGCTACGACATCGGGCGCAAGCTCGGCTGCGGCGGTACGCTGGCCGGTCTGCGGCGTTTGCACAGCGGCAAATTCGATCTGGCCGACGCGATCACGGTGGACAAGCTGAAAACCTTTGAACAGGCCGATCTGGACATTTTTTTACGCAACTACCTGTACGACAAAATGTCAAAGTTTACGGAGGCGAGATAGGCCATGACATCCGGCGAAAAAACGGCGATTTCCGGTGAGGCGATCGGGGGCGCGGTGGAAAAATTGCTGGCCGCGTCGAAAAACGGCAAATTCACCCGGGCCGCGCTGTTGCGCGAGCTGGGCGGCGGGCGTTCGCAATCGCTGGCATCGAGGGTTGACACTTGGCTGGAGGCGGACGGCCGCTTTTTTGCCGACGGCGGGGAATATATACTTAAATCGGTTTTCTTCAAGGGTTTCCGCTTCGTCATCACTCCGGACGACTGGGAGATCGCCAACGGCATTTTGCTGCCGGGGCATCGCTTTTGCGCCTATCTCAACGGTGACGTGTTTCCGTCGGAAGTCAAATTGATCGCGCGCCAAGGCGGTCATGCGGTGGCGACCCGCGAGATCACTGCGCCGCTGCCGCAGGTGTTTCATTATCATATGCTGCTCGGTTCCGAGCAGGTGTTTGACTTCATGATCGCCGACTCCGCTGCCAATGCCGGGTTGAGGTACAAGGCGGATTCCGCCAGTCAGGTGACGCTGCATGTCTTTGATCTGGCGAAATTCTACCGCGACTGCCAATTTCAGCCGGGCGACGCGCTGGCCTGCGAAGTAGCCGATTTCGACAAAGGCGAGGTGGTTTTCGACTATCTTACCGGTTCGGAGCGCGTCGCTTCGGCGGTGCGCAAGGGGGTTGTTGCACTGGAAGCCGGGTTGAAAAAGACGGTTGACCGCTTCGACAACTATCTGGAAATGCCCGAGCAGCTCGCATACAGCTGTTTTTATGCCGACGCCGCCTCGGCGGCAGCGGCTTCGCTGGATGAATTTTCCCGGCTTACCGAACGCTTTGAAATCGCCTTTGACAGCGGCCACTCCGCGCTGGCCGAGCGCGCGGCCGAGCCTGCCGGGGAAGAACCGGCAACGCTTCCGGAGGGTATTTCGCTTTCGCGCGGCGAGACCGGCGAAATCGCCGCCATGCTGCGTGAAGTCGGTTCGCCGCTTACTCCGGCCGAAGTGGATGGTTTTGCCATCGATCAGGCCTACGCCCGCGAACTTGATTTCGAGGAGTTCTTTGCCCGCGCTTTCGGCCGCGAGAAACTGCATTTCACCGACGAGGCTCAGCAGGCCGCGTTTTACAACTATGTCGAAGACCGTTTCGAGGAACTTACCGAAAACTATGACCGCATTGACGACGAGCTCAAAGCTCCGCTGCGCAGTGTCATCATGGAGCTGGTTGACGACAAACTGGCGTTTTTTGACCTGTTGACCGCCATGGGCGAAAAGGTTTCGCAGCTTCCGCACGACGATTTTCACCGTCTGGCCGAGGTTTCGATGCAGCTCAATGAAATTCTTAAACAGCTCGACGACCCCCATTTTGAACCGGTTCAGGATGAGATCGACCGCCTGACCGCGCTGGTCGAGGAGCGCGCCGACGATCAGGACGAACTTATCGCACGGCTCTCCGGCAAGGCCGATCCCGAAGAGGAAAATACCAAGGAGGATCAATAAAATGTCATGCAAACTTCTGGCCAGCGGCAATGAAGCCGTCGCTATGGCGGCGTTCGATTGCGGCGTGAAACTCGGGGTCGGCTACCCCGGCACTCCGTCGTCGGAGATACTCGACGAACTCAGTCGCTCCGGCGGTGCGGCACAGTGGGCGCCCAATGAGAAAACCGCGCTCGAAGTAGCTATCGGCGTGGCATTTGCCAACTGCCGCGCTCTGGTGACCATGAAGCACGTCGGGCTTAATGTGGCGGCCGATCCGTTGTTTACCATCGCTTACTCGGGCACTCCGGGCGGGCTGGTGGTGATCTCGGCCGACGACCCCGGCATGGCTTCCAGCCAAAATGAACAGGACAATCGCCGCTATGCCATCGCCGCCGGGGTGCCGATGCTCGAACCCGCCGATTCGCAGGAGTGCTACGATTTCCTGAAACGCGCCTTTGAAATATCCGAGGCCTATCGCCGCCCGGTGCTCTTCCGGTTGACGACCAGGGTGTGTCACTCCAAGTGCGTGCTTGAGCGCGGAAGCGACCGTCTGGCTCCCGGTGCCGGCCACTATGAGCGCGACGCCAAAAGCAGTGTGATGATACCGGCCTATGCCCGTATCGCCCACCGCAAACTGCGCGCCGCGCTGCATGAGCTGGAGAAACTTAACGAACAGGGCGAATTCACCCGCGAGATCCGCAAATCCGCCGATTTGGGCGTCATAACTTCCGGCATCGCGTATCAGCATGTGCTCGACGCGGCTCCCGATGCATCGGTACTCAAGATCGGTTTCAGCTATCCGCTGCCGATGGAGACCATACGCCGCTTTGCCGCTTCGGTCAAGCGTTGCGTGGTGGTCGAGGAGGGCGACCCGGTGATGGCCGACGCGATCAACGCCGCCGGGATCAAGGTCGAGGGCAAGGCGGAGATGTTCCGCTTTGGCGAACTCAACGTCAAACGGGTGCGCGCATTGCTGGCCGGCGATCTCACCCCGGAAACGCCGCCCGTTGGCGGCAAGCTGCCCGCGCTCTGCCCGGGTTGCCCGCACCGCAAGACCTACGAGGTGTTGCGCGACCTCAAGTGCATAGTTTCCGGCGACATCGGCTGTTACACGCTTGGCGTGCTGCCGCCGTTTGAGGCGGTAGACACCTGCGTCTGCATGGGCGCGAGCATAACGGTCGGCCTCGGATTGCGCAAAGCGCTGCCGGAAGCCGAAGCGCGCCGGGTGGTGAGTGTGATCGGCGACAGCACCTTTATGCACACCGGGGTCAACGGCATTGTTGAAATGGTTTACAACCGTCCCGCGACCGGGCATGTGGTGGTGATCCTTGACAACAGCACCACCGCGATGACCGGATTGCAGGAAAACCCCAGCACCGGGCGTCGGCTTGACCACACTCCGGCCCCGTCGGTATCGATCGAGAAGACGGTGCTCGGCATCGGGGTGGATCACGTCGATGTGATTGATACGACCGCCGAAACGGAAAAATTCAGCGAACTTTTGAGGCAACGGCTTGCATCCAACGACACCAGCGTCATCATCGCGCGTCGTCCGTGTATTCTGGCTCTGGCGAAAATTAAAACTTACGGGGAGGCCAAATAAGATGGGCTGCTGCTGCAATACGATCAATGTCACGGTCGCCGGTCTGGGCGGTCAGGGCGTGTTGAAAGTTACCGATATTCTGGCCGAAGTGATGTTTCAGGCCGGGTTCGACGTAAAAAAGAGCGAAGTGCATGGCATGAGCCAGCGCGGCGGATCGGTGTCGAGCGAGGTGAGATTCGGCAAAAAGGTGGCCAGTCCGATGGTGCCGGAGGGCGAGTCGGACATTCTTGCGGTGCTGGAGCCGACCCAGATCGAGACGAACCTCGGCAAACTGCGCAAGGGCGGGGTATTGATAACCACCGACGACATCCCGCTGGACAAATTGACCAATCCCAAGGCACTCAACTCGATGATGCTCGGGGCGTTGGCCGCTCATTTCGACCAGCCCGACGAATTGTGGATAAATGTGCTCAAAGCCAATTTGCCCGCCAAGCTTCACGAGCTTAATGTTGAGATGTTCAACTTGGGAAAAAACGCGATAAAGCGTTGAAAAGAAAGGGGTGACGGTTATGCCTATTACTCAGCTTTCATTGTTTGTGGAAAATCGTCCGGGCGAACTCGGCAAAGTCTGCCGGGTACTCAAAGACAATAATGTCAACATCAGCACGCTTTCGCTGGCCGACACCCAGCAGTTTGGTATTCTGCGGCTGCTGGTCAAAGAGACCGACAAGGCGAGAAAAGTTTTGGAAGCGGCCGGATATGTGGTCAAAAGCACCGATGTGCTGGCGATCACGGTACCGGACTATCCGGGCGGACTGGCCGATGTGTTGAGCATTTTGGATAAATATTCGTTTCAAGTCGAATATATGTATGCCTTTACTTTCGGGCACGGGGATCGGGCGGTGATCGTTTTCCGCTTTGAGAATCCCGCACGCGCCATCGAAGTGCTTCGCAACGAACCGGTCGAGCTTTTGCGCGCCGACGATCTATTTAAGTAGCCGGAGAAATAAAGATTATGTTCGTTATCGCCAACCGTATTTTCGATCCGGCATTTGAGTGTATGGCCCGCGGCGATCGCGGGCAGTTTCAGGCGACGCATTTGCGCCGCCTGGTGGAACAGGCGCAAAAGATACCGTTTTACCGCCGCCGTTTCGCCGCAAAAAACATTCTTCCCGAGTCGCTGCACTCCATTGATGACATCAGGCGGTTGCCGTTTACGACCGACCGCGACCTGCGCGAGGGGTATCCGTTTGGCTTCATCGCCGCGCCGCGCCCGGATCTGGCGCGGCTTCATGTTTCCGGAGGCGACCGGCCGATCTTTACCGCATTCACCCGGCAGGATATGAAACTGCGGGCCGCGCTTTGCGCCCGGCTGCTGGTGGGGGGCGGGCTTTCCGCCGATCAACTGGTGCAGGAGGTGTTTGGCTGCGGACTGCCGACCGACGGTTTCGGGCTGTACGGCGGCATTGAGCGGGTAGGG
>JAQVVK010000150.1 GCA_028698975.1 Victivallaceae bacterium | reverse complement strand
CGATCTGGCTGAGGAGGAAGCGGCGGTTCGCCGTTCTTATTGGCCTTTATTTCGCGCATGTCGGCGGGGATGTCCGCCCAATATTCCGGCGAGGAGAATTCCGCTTCGTCGCGCTGGATCAATGCGGCATAGGCATTGTTGCGCGCTATGGTTTCGCGCCCGGTCCACGCGGCGGCCACCGTGCCGCCCCAGTTGGACGAAATGATCCCGACCGTTACCCCCAGCTCCTTCGCGAGGCGGTCGGCGAATACGGCGGCCACCGCCGACCAGTAGCCGAAATTATCGATGGAGGCGGTTTGCCAGTCGGCCGTAAAATCGCTCATGCGGTTCAAACGGGCGACGCGGGGCACGGTTATCATGCGTATATGCGGATTGGCGGCGAGGCGGTCGAGCAGTCCCGGAAAACGGCTTTCGCACTGCGTCAGGGTGAATTCCATGTTGGACTGGCCGCCGGCCAGCCAGACTTCACCGATCATGATGTCGTGCGAAACAAGTTTTTCGTCGCTGCCCTCCACCGTGATCTCAAGCTCATAGGGACCGCCCGGTTGCATCGGCGGAAAGTTCAGCATGAACTTGCCGTCGTCTCCCGAACAGATGACGGCACGATTTCCGCCAAGTTTGCCGGTGACCAGGCGAAACGGTTCGCACCAGCCCCAGACTGGTATTCGCCGGTCGCGTTGAAGCACCGCATGGTCGCCGAAAAGATGATTTAATCTCAGCATGATTAAGCCCTTTTATTTTGAAAAACCGTAATTGACTAAAGTTTGAACACCGACCCCAGCTTACTGCCCAGCAACATCCCGGCTCCCCCGATCGTCGCCGCCAGAAACAACATCGCCCACACCCCGAACGCACACGCCTGCAACGGCCCCGAACCCAGTATCTGCGACAACTCGTAGATGGTGCGGGTGATCGGGAAAAATTCCGACTTCTGCGCCAGGATGAGAGAATCCGAAACCTCCAGCATCGAGAAGCTGAATGCAAACAACGCCCCCACCACCAGATTGGCCGTGATCAGGGGTAGCGTGACCTTATACGCCGTCCGCCACGGACCCGCGCCGAAACAGCGCGCCGCGTTTTCCAGCTCCTCCGAAGTCTGCTCCAACCCCGACGACACCGCCCGCACCACATAAGGCACCCGGCGCACCGCGTAGGCCGCCGCCAGCAGCCAGAGCGGGTTCTCCATCGGGTTGAAACACCGGGCCGCCCAGTCGTATTTGACCGACATCCCGAGATAGCCGAACGCGATGACGATACCGGGCACCGCCAGCGGCAGCATGGCCAGCAGATCGGCCAGCGCGCCGCCCTTGAGCTTCCAGCGCACCGCCGCCAGCGCGGTCGCGGTGCCAGCCGCCACCGCGAACACGGTGGCGATCGAACTGTATTTCAAACTGTTGGCGATACTGGGCAGCACCAGTTTGTTGCCGAGCGCGTTTTCAAAGTTGAGCAGCGAGAAGTTTTCGGGCAGCAGTGTGCCGTACCAACGCAGGGAAAACGACGAAAGCAGCAAGGCCAGATGCGGCAAGGCGGCCAGCAGCGTCACCGCGGCGAAAAGCAGCGTCGGCAGCCACGCTTTCCAGCCGGGCAGCCGCACCGAACCCGAACCGGCCAGCCCTTTGGATTTCATGTCGGAGGAGGTCCCTCCCAGCGCGAATTTGCCGACCGCGTACATCAGAGCCGAAAAGACCAGCATTATAACCACCAGTGCGTAGGGCACCGGGTTGGTCTCCAGCTCGGTAATACCCGAAAAGATCTGCACCGGCGTCACCCGGTCGTAACCGAACATCAGCGGAGTGCCAAGCTCGGTAAAACTCCACACCAGCACGATGCTCCCTCCAGCCAGCACCCCGGGGCGGAGCAGCGGCAGCGTCACCCGGCGAAACCGCATCAGGCGCGACGCTCCGCAGTTGCGGGCCGCTTCGTTCAAAGCCGGGTCGATATTGCCGAGCGCGGTGGATAGATTGAGGTAAAGTATCGGGTACAAATGCAGTGCCTCGATCGCGCATACCGACCAGAACCGGCCGTCGCCGCCCAGAAAATCCACCGGAGCAAAACCCCACGAAGTCAATATGGTGTTGACCACCCCGTAGTGGCCGAGCATCTGCTGAAATCCCAGCGCGCCGACAAACGGCGGCAGTATCATCGGCAGCATTACCGCCAGCGTGCTGAGGTTGTGCAGCGGGAAATCATAGCGGTCGGCGGCCAGCGCAAGCGGCAGCGCGATGCAAAACACCATTATGGTGGTCACCCCCGCCACCGCAAAACTGTTAAGCAGCCCCTCGACATAAACATAGTTGCGGCAGACTTCGGCCAGCAAGTGCCAATTAAGCCCGTCACGCACCACGGTCAACACCGGCAGCAGCAGAAACACCGCAAAGAAAATTATGATCGCCGCCAATGCGGCATATTGCATACAACGCCGTGTCGTCATTTATTTGCCCTCCCGCGCCAATCGCGCCGCTTCGATGTAATCGGCCCGCGCCTGATCGCTCCAGCGGCGGCAGACCGCCGCCACATCGACCGCCGAGTGACCCGGCTTCTTGGTGATGGCGGCGTTGGCCTTGGCAATGTCGCCGTATTCAAAGGGAAGTCTTTCAAAGGCGGCCATGGCCTGCGGCACTTTTTCGGGGCCGCCGGCTTCGGCGATCGCCCGCCACGCCGCCCGGAGTTCGGTACGCGGCTCCAGCATCAGCGTGCGGATCAATATGCGGATCAAATTGTAATAGGGCGCAGTCCACTCCGGGCGGTAAACAAAATCCGCCCCCGCTTCGTACGGGTTGTAGTCCGGGGTGGACGCATACTGACGAAATTCCGGCCGGGCATAGATGCTTTTGCGTATGGGCGGACGGCGCAGCGCGTGTTTCTCGGGGCCGTTTGGCGTACCCGCCCGGTAACAGTGAAGTGTCTGACCGGCGTCGGAAAGCAGAAAGTCGATGAATGCTTGCGCCGCCCGCGGATTGGGCGCGCCGCGCAGCATCTGCACCGGATCGGCCGACACCGCGGTGCCGCCTTTGGGCGGTATGTAGAGGAAATGGGGTTTGCCGTCGAAGCAGCGCGAATTCCACTCCTCCTCCATCATGCCGTAAGTGTCGATGGCCATGCCGGCCAGCGAATCGCCGGCCGCCACGTCGCGCGGCACCTGACTGGCCGAGTCGGAGATGTTGCGGGCGTTGGCCACGATTCGTTTGACGAGGGTCATGCCGCGAAACCAGCCATCCGCCGGAGTGGCGGCTTCGCCCATGCACTGCTGTATGATCGTCTCGAAACATTTGTTGGCCGATCCGGACTTGGTGGGGTCGGCCAATGCCAGAAGATTATAGAACCGGGGATCGCCGAGTTCGTGCCAGCTTTGCGGCGGCTCGACGCCGAGTTCGCGCGCCCGGTCGGGGTTGGCGCAGATGCCGAATGTCGAGAGCACCACCCCGTAATATCTGCCCTGCGGGTCGCAAAGCTCGTTGCCGCCGAATACGGCGGGCAGATCGGCCAGATATTCCGGGTGGCGTTTGCGCACTCCGCCGTCCACCGCGAACCCGCGGGCGGCGTGGCGCGCCATGTCGTAGGTGCCGCCGCCGGCCATGAGGTCGATGCCGATGCCGGTGTCGGACAAAAGAAACATTTTTCGCGCCCGTCTGGCCGCCGGTGAAGCCGCCGCCGGATTGCGGTCGATGGCCGGGTCGGCAAAGGCGGCGGCGATTTCGGCCGACCATTCGCCGTTGGCGGGGTCGGATTCAAAACTGCGCCGAAATTCCGACTCATAGCGGTCGGCGATGTAGCGCACGATCGACGAAGTGCCGCCGGGCGAACGGAAATCCAGCTCGATCTCCGCCCCGTAATGCTCGCGGTAGTATTTGCGAAACGCCTGCTCGTATTCGTAACGGATGGTTTCGTTGTGAGCCGAAATAATCACCAGTTTTTCCGCCTCTTTGTCCTTTTCACCGGTGGTCGCGATCTGCGCCGGACGCAGCAAAAAAGGGATTGCCAGCAACAGCACGGCCGGGGCAAGAGCGAGTAGAGCGCGCTTTATCATCGTTACTCCGTTACCACGGCAAGTCCGCCGGAAAGCGCGAGAAAGCAATCTTCGCCTTTCTCGCGGTCAAGGTATGATGAATCGTTGAAAACCAGCGTGCCGGCGGCGGTTTCGGCCCGGTACTCGGTACGGTCGCCAAAGAATGCGCGCCCCACCAGACGGGCCGGAAACGCACCCGGGGCGTTTTGATCGGCAAAGTGAATGCTTTCCGGGCGCACCGCCGCCCAGCTGCGACCCGCCGCCGCGCCGGTCAGGGCAAAAACTCCGATCGGGGTGGCGAAACCGCCCCGCCCGTCGGCTTCCCCGGCGATGAAGTTCACGTCGCCCAGAAACGAGGCGGTAAAACGGCTTGCCGGCCGGCGATAGACTTCGGTCGGACTGCCCAACTGGCAAATGCGGCCTTCGCGCATTACCGCCAGACGGTCGGCCATGCTCAGGGCCTCGTTGCGGTCGTGAGTGACATAAAGCGCAGTCAAATGACGTTCCTTGCAAATCCGCCTGATCTCGACCCGCATTTCGTCGCGCAAACGTGCGTCGAGGTTGGACAACGGCTCGTCAAGCAGCAGCAGTTCGGGTTCGGCGGCCAATGCGCGGGCGAGCGCGACCCGCTGCTGCTGGCCGCCCGAAAGCGCGGTGACCCGGCGGCCGGCCATGTCGCTCATGCGCACCACCGCCAGAGCGTCGGCGGTGCGGCGGGCCGATTCGGTCCGCGAAGCTCCGGTGGACTGCGGCGCAAAGGCGACGTTTTCGGCCACGGTCATATGCGGCCAGAGCGCGTAGTTCTGAAAGACCATCGCCGCGTGTCTTTTTTCCGGCGGCAGATATGTGACGTCGCGCGAACCAAATGCGATGGAGCCGGCGTCCGGAGTGACCAGCCCGGCCAGAATACGCAGCAAAGTAGATTTGCCGCAGCCCGATGGGCCGAGCAGGAAAAACAGTTCGCCGTCGGCGATATCCAGATCCAGCGGCGGCAGCACCATAGTGCCGCGGGTGTAGGATTTTGAAATCCCTCTGATGGTCACTCCGCCCATGTCATCCTCCTATCGGATAAAATAATACCGCCCAAGTACATAAACCGAGGC
>JAQVVK010000149.1 GCA_028698975.1 Victivallaceae bacterium | reverse complement strand
GTTGCCGGGGGGGATTTGCGCGGTGGAGCTGGAGGACGAAGGTGGCAAACTTCTGGTCTTCTGGAACCCGGCTAAGAGCACGGTTCCGGCCGGAAACGGACTGGCGGCGGCCACCGGCGGCCGGGCAGTTATGCCAGACGGGTCTCCTGTGGAAATTTCCGACAGCGCTTTGTTAAAGCCTGAACTCTATTATTTGAGCCGCCCGGTGGCTCCGCTTCAGGGGGGGGAAACAGGCGAAGTTATCCGCAAGCCGGTTTCGATGCGAGGCCTCGACCACGGTACCATCGGCAATTATACCGCCGACGACACGACTGAAAAAGTGTGGAACAAACTTGAATCCGGCGAAAAACAGAGGGCAATGATTTCAACGCACGGTTTGCGGTTAAACGCACCGCCGGCATGATTGAGTTGAGTGTGGAAGTCACCGAAAAACACCATGCCGCGGAATGCAATATTGTCTGGGCGATCGACACGACCGGCAAGGGTGACGATCAAAAACTTTTACGGTTCACATGCGACAGCAAAAATATAATCAAAAGCAAAGCTCCTGATGTCGGCGGCGACCTGCCCGGCAATTATTCGCAGGAAGGGGAGCGAGTCAAGTACGGCAGCGTCTCGTTCAAGCGGAGCCGCGGTGTGTCGTATTACAACATAAAGATCGATAACTCCGAGTTTTTCCCGCTCAGTACAGACTTGCACCTTCGCATGTCGCTTCAAGTCAACAACGGAGGTAAGTCGCTGGATTGGGGCGGTGGTCTACGCGGAGTCGCCGATCCTGCCAAGTTCGGCGATCTCTTTGTGCGGGCGACCAGACGTCAGCTGCTCAACAGCAGCAATCTTCAATATCCCGGCTGGAAAAAAGATTATGAGCTGACGTTGAAAGACACGACCCTGCGCATAAAAAACATTAACCGCTCGCAGTGCGTCGGAGCCAATACCAATCGCTTCGCGTTGACGCCGGGCATGGGGTATCAAATATCATTTGAGGGGCGCGGACAGGCGAACCTCTCAGTTGCGGCGCTGGGCAAATTCGGAAGGATCAATCTCTCGGAAACTCTGCTCGACAGCCGGATTTATCTCAACAAGGATAAATGGCGCAAGGTCAAACTGCTGTTTATTCCAGACAATATCGGGGCGCAGAATGCGATTTTGGCGGTATTTGCATGGAATCAACCTGACGCATGGTTTGAAATACGTAATTTTACATTGCGTGCTTTATAAAAATACACCTTGGAGAACATATGAAAGATCAATATGAAAAAAGGAGCAACACTATGAAAAAACGTATGACTGGCAATTTCCCGAGCTTTACTTTGATTGAACTCCTAGTTGTTATAGCGATCATCGCCATTTTGGCTGCGATGCTGCTCCCGGCGTTAAATAAAGCCCGCGAAAGCGCACGCGCCACGGCATGTCTCAACAACGTGAAGCAGTTGAATATTTCCGGGAGCATGTATTCCGATGAAAACAAAGGTATTGCGCTTGATTCGGTGCCATATCTCAGCGACGGCAAAGAGCGTTTTGAGAAAAGCTGGGAATATTGTATGATGAAGTCGATGGGCAACAATAAAACGGTGGATGATATTATTGCAGATTCACCGTGGCGCGGAACGATGTTCTGCTGTCCATCCAACAGTTACACCACCAATGCGGTATCCGGAGCCCCGATTTATTCATATTCGGTCAATACGTATCTTCACTTCAAGAATCCGATGGCAACCGGAGGTACTCTTTTACAGCCGGTGAACCGTGTAAGCCGCAGGCTTTCTTCGATACAAAGTCCTTCAGAGGTACTTTATATTTCGGATCAGGGGCGGGCGCAGTCCGGTAAAATCGTGCCGGGTTCCAATAAATCGACGCTGGCTACTTTGTTTGTCAAAGACACCTCCGGAGTAACCCCTGACGCGGCGGATACCGATTATCAGACGCGTCATCGTTCCGGCGAGGTCATCAACATTTCGTATGTCGATGGTCACGCCGCCGGTACGCATGTCAAAGAAATACCGTTTTTATCAAATTATAAAGCATTGTTTTGGTCTGGAACTATTTTGGATTGAATAATTTGTCTGTCAAACACCAACCATGGGAGAGTTTATTATGCCTTATACCAGTGGAGCAACCTACGTAATTCCAACCGGCGAAACCTTGGTTTTAACCGAGACGCAGAAGATCGCCAACGTGACCTATGTCACCAACCCGTTTGCGCAAAACGTATCCGCCCGCAATGCAACTGTTTCCGGTGCCCATGTCATATCCGGCGGTGTGCTTCGGGTCGAATCCGGCGGCAAAGCCTACGACACTTTGCTTGAAAACAACGGTCAGGCAGTCGTCAGCAGAGGTGAAGCGTATAACATGACTGTTTTGTCCGGGGGCACCTGCAACGTCAGATTTGGCGGCTTTGCCAGTGGAATGTATGTAAAAGGAGGATTGGCACAGGTTTACAGCGGAGCCTCCGCAGAAAATTGGCATGTTTCCACTGGCCGGCTGACGGTGACGACAAATGGGACGATTACCGGAGTAACGGTTTCCGGCGGTTCCGTCGAAGTTGGCAACAAGGGCAAGATAACCGATTTGAATGTACTGGCCGGCGTTGACGCTACGGTAACGGTCAAGGCGGGCGGAACGGTTTTGCTCAATACCGGAAACGTGGTCAATGGTATCGATGTTTACGCCAACGGCAGCCTGACGGTAGTGGAAGGCGCCACGGTCAACCTGCTCTCCGGCAATGCGGTTTCCGGCGTCAATGTTTCCGGCGGGGTCATGACCGTCGCCAGTGGGGCTACGGTCGTCAATACCAACATATACAGTGCTACCGTAACCCTTTCGCGCGGAGCGACCATGTCCGGCGGTACGCTGGGTGGAGCAACGGCGGACGGCTGCTCCCTCGCTACTCGGGATATGTCATACGGCGATCAGGAGTATACCAACAAAATCGTTGGTTTTAATGTTTCCAGCGGTGGTTTGCTTCGATTCTACCAGTCGGGAATTGGCGAAAACAACACGGTTTACGATGGCGGCGATGTCATTATTCAAGGAACCAACGCGATTGACCGCAACGCGACTGTCTCCGGTGGCAAATACCAGATAAGATTCGGTGGTACAGCGAGTGGCACTACGGTTTATGGCGGCACGGCAACAGTCAGTAATGGCGCGACAATGTCCGGAGCAAAAATTTCCGGCGGCGTGCTGAATATCCTTTCCGGCGGCATTGTTTCCGGGCTTAATTCGGTTACTGACGGTGGATTGGTCAATGTTTCCGGCGGCGGGTTCATCTGCCTCGATGCGGGCAATACCGTCAGCAACTTCAAGGTTTACGGTAATCGCACCGCCGGCCTGATCGGTTCCATGCGGGTACAGGGCGACGGCGCGACGGTTTCGGGCGGCACGCTCAGCGAATACGGCAAACTTGAAGTTTTCAGCGGCGCAACGGCCTATGATATTGACAACCGCGGCTGGTGTACGGTTTCGGGTGGCAAGGTTTCGGGTACGACACTCACCGGAGACACCTACAACACCGGCGACGAGGAGGGCAAAATAACTCTCCGCGCCAACGCCGAGGGGTATGATGTGACGGTGGGCTTCGGCGGGTTGCTCCAGTTTGACTACGGGCAGGGCTATGCGACCGGCACGACAGAGGTGCTTTCCGGCGGCTGTCTGCGCACCTATACCAAAGACAGCGTACAGGGAAGCGGCTCGGTTGAAAACCTGATACTTCACTCCGGCGCGGTGGTCGAAGGCGTGACATATCTTGAATTTGGCGCGGTGAATTTGATCACCGACAGCACCTATACTTTTGCCAGCGGCACACCGACGGTCACCGGCACCGTAACCATCAACGGAAACGCGCTGAGTGACAACAAGTATTTCAGCGGTGACACCGCCTATGTGCTTGATGCGGCTAATCTGGCGGTGACGGTGGGTGCGGCGGTCGACAATTACAGTAAGTTGACCGGCAAAGACGCCGAACTTACCGCCATTGCCACCGACGACGGCAAGATCACTTATGCCGGTACGCTCGATAACACCTATACCGATACCAACACCGCATTCTATGCGGCCAAAGGCAATGCGGCGACCGGAAACAAGGTCATCCTTGACTTCAACGGCGCGACGGCCAACAAGCCGGTCTGCGGCGGCGGAGCGGCCGGAGCGACCATTGCGGCGGAGCTGGAGGTCAATGTGGCTGGCGGCAGTGCGAACTATGTTTACGGCGGCGGCCAGAGCTTCAATACCGGAGCTGCGAAGGTCAACGTCAACGCTGGCGGCACGGTTGGAACCGTTTACGGCGGAGCCAATCTTGCCAATGGAGCCACCGGCCTTGGCGCGACGACGCTCAATATCGCGGGTACGCTCACCGGTTCGGCCTTTGGCGGCAACCGGGTCAATACCACCGGCACCGTCAATGCCGGTAATGTTACGGTCAATGTGGCGGACGGCGCGGCAATAGGCGGCGGCAGTTTCGTCGCCGGTGCCGGGTTTGTCATCAATGGCGGCACGCTCAATGTGACCGATGTCACGGTCAACTGGGATGGCGGCACTCAGACCGGCTCAATGGCCAATGGCCGCGGTTTGGTGGCAGGCGGTATCGCCGGCACCAATGCCAAGCTCAATGTGACCACCACCAATACTGACATAACCGACGGTACGGCCTATTATATCTATGGCGGCGTTTGGGCGCAGAATCAGGCGACCGGCAATGTCGGTACGGCCAATATCACGATCACGGGAGGCGACCACGGCGTGGTTTACGGCGGCGGTATCGCGCTTGGCAATAATACCAGCTCCACGGTTGGCGATGTCAATATCACGATCTCCGGAGCGACCCAGCTTTCGAGCGTCTTCGCGGGTGGATTGCAGTCAAGTCAGGCTGCGACCATCACCGGAGCGGCGCAAGTCACCATAAGCGACACCGCGAGCGTAAAGAAGTTCATCACGGGCGAAGGTGCCAACTGCACCATCACTCTGGATGGCTTCACCGGTTCGATGGGCGGCCTCGCCGGTTTCGAAACGGTGGAAGTCAAGGGCGCGACTGCGGTGGCGCAGGAGTTCCAGATGGTCGGAGCAGCCACCTCGACGTGGAACTTCGATCTTGGCAACAACAGCGGCGCGTTGATGACGTGGAAAGGCAATTCGACC